>NZ_DAMDAY010000122.1:0-13444 GCF_032093475.1 Lysinibacillus sp.
CGGCGATTAAGGGGATTTTTAGAATTGTAGAAAGAAAAAGTTTTCTAAACAAAGTATTTTTATTTTACAGTTAATGGTTAATGTAAAAGTATTGTAAATGGATATTTTTATAATGATAAAACGGTGTATTTATTTAAATGATAGGTCTTTAATACCGAGAATGTAATTGTTTAGAAATTGTTCAGTTTCAATTAGTACTATATAAACGTTAATAAATTTATTTTGAATGATATGTAATCCTACTGATCTATTTCGACTAAAGAGACATATGTAAGTTTGAATGTTGAAGGGGGCTTTTTACAAAGAATGACTGGAATTGAACCATTACTTTATGGAATACTTTCCTCGGTTAAAATAACGAAAAATTGAAAAACAGATTAATTAAAGGAGTAATTTTAATGACAATCGAAACGAAATCACTGAGTACAGCTTTATTGAAAAAAATTCAAACAAAAAAAGCAACAATTGGAGTGATCGGACTTGGCTATGTAGGTTTACCGTTTGCTGTGGAAATGGCTCAAAAAGGATTTAAGGTTATTGGCTTTGATAAGAATCAAGAAAAAATCAGACAGTTGCAAAATGGTGAAAGTTATATTGCTGATTTACCGAGAGAAAATATAGAGCAAACAATCGAAAGTAAACAACTTGAAGCAACTAAAGATTTTTCTATGCTTTCACAAGTAGACGTTGTGATTATTTGTGTACCTACACCTACTACTGCTGATGGGACACCTAATATTTCATATATCGAGGAAGCAACGCATGCTATTGGACAAAATATTAAAGCGAATACGCTAGTTATTCTTGAAAGTACGACTTACCCTGGGACAACAGAAGAAATGGTCCAGCCTATTTTACAAAAATATGGTTTTGCTATTGGTCATGATTTGTTTTTAGCGTATTCACCAGAACGTGTTGATCCAGGAAATAGCACCTTTTCCGTGTCGAATACACCTAAAGTCATTGGGGGAATAACAGCCACATGCCTAGAATTATCAAAAATTTTTTATGAAACAGTCCTTCATACACATGTGTGTACTGTGACAAGCCCTAGAGT
Source organism: Lysinibacillus sp. (assembly GCF_032093475.1). Lineage (NCBI taxonomy): Bacteria > Bacillati > Bacillota > Bacilli > Caryophanales > Bacillaceae > Lysinibacillus > Lysinibacillus sp. Next base: position 1,058 of record NZ_DAMDAY010000122.1, read on the forward strand.
GGCTGAAATGGAGAAATTACTTGAAAATACTTTTCGCCAAATTAATATAGCCCTTGTAAATGAGTTAAGTCAGATTTGCTATAAGATGAACATTGATATTTGGGAAGTTATTGATGCAGCTTCTACAAAGCCGTATGGTTTTATGCCATTTACACCAGGGCCAGGAGTGGGAGGACATTGTATTCCAGTCGATCCCAAATATCTACTATGGGCTGGGCAACAACATGGTATCTCTGCAACGTTAATTGAAGCAGCTGATAAAATCAATGACTCAATGCCCAACTTTGTAGTCGAGAGACTAAGTAATTACTTACGTATTCAAAATAAAGAGCTGTATAGAGCCAATATTGTTGTCATTGGTGTCACTTATAAGCCTAACATAAATGATTCACGTGAATCGCCAGCACTTCATGTTATTCAACAACTACTAGATAAACAATGCCAATTAACGATCATTGATCCTTTTATACAAACATTCTCTATCGAACAATCGCATTTCGATACGGTTGCATTAACAGCACCAATAATCCAACAAGCAGATGCAGTATTAATTTTAACGAATCATTCAACTATTGATTACTCTTTAATTGATCAACAAGCTTCTTTAATTTTTGATACACGCAATACCCATTTTTTGTTCGAAAATAAAAATTATTACAAATTATAAGGGGAATTCATAGGAAATGAAACTACTAAAACTATGTGGTCTGCTCATCATACTATTCTTAGCGGGATGTCAGACAGCGACCCAAGAAACGATTCATCCCATCGATTCTTCTATAGAGGTTAAAAAATCTGATGGAAGTAAAAGTGATGTAATCAGTCATGCCAATATTGTAGTGCCGAAAGTATCGTTAACATTTAATGGCTTAGCAGATAACGACACGATGAAGTTGCTATTAACGAAACTAGATGATTCGAATATGAAGGCTACCTTTTTTCTGGACGGAATGCGTGTTGCTCAGGAGCCAGAGCTTGTGAAAGATATCTTAAAAAGAGGACATGAGGTGCAAAACGGTACATTAACATTTCCAGATGTATCGACCTTGAATTATGAGCAAACGTATGAAGAAATTATGTTAACCAATCAAATTTTTGAAGAGCATTTAGGCTATACACCAAAATTTGTTCGTAGTCGTTCAGGCGACGTTACCGATAATATGCGCTTAGCAGCTAAGGCGCTTGATATGAAAGCTGTTATTGGATTATCTATTAACCCACTTGATAGAAAAATGCAAAGTGCTCAGGAGCTGATTAATTATATCAGTAAATATATTGATAGGGGCTCTATTATTCATCTCAACACATACATTAATCCAGCCATTATTGATGCAATACCATTATTAGCTCAATTAGCTAAAGAACGCGAGTATACTATTACTACCTTAAGTGATCTATTAGATGAACGTTATTTAACAAAGTCAGTGGAAGAGATTGCTGGATATGATGCTGTTAGTCCCAATTTAAATTATGAGCAAGTCCAGCCAAAATTATATTATCGAAAAGAGACAACCAAAAAGGAAATAGCTATCACTTTTGATGATTGGGCACATGAAAAAAGAGTAAAAGAAGTGTTGGATGTATTACGTAAATATAATATCAAAAGCACTTTTTTCCTAATAGGAAGTGGAGTAGAGAAGAATCCGCAATTAGCGAAGATGATTGTAGAGGAAGGACATGAGGTAGCAAGCCACTCCTATTACCATTTAGATGTTACAAAGATGACACCAGAAGACTTACAAGCGGATTTAGTGAAGGCACATCAGGCATTAACCTATGCATTACAAGAGCCGCCACTTCTTTATTTCCGACCAGCTCAAGGAATCATGGATGAACGAACAGCTAAAATCATTACTGCTGCGGGAATCAAAACGATTGCTATGTATGATATCGCTTCTTTTGATTGGAATTTAGATTACTCAGCACAAGATATTTACGACCGGGTGATTTCTAGAGTTGCGCCCGGAAAGGTCATTGTTATGCATATCCTAGATGGGACAAACACGGTAGAAGCACTTCCACTCATCATTGAAAAACTTCTAGAAGATGGTTATAGCTTTAGCAAAATGTCAACTTGGATTGAAGAAGATTCAAATAGGGATGTGAATGAACAATGAAAACAAAAAAAGAGATCTTAACGATACCACGCTCTGACCGTAGGATTCTTTCAAATATTCCCGATCCCGAAAATGTAAGGAGCCTTGTGAATCGTCGTGGAGCATCCTATCAGAAAGAGGAAATTGATCCGACAGATGTGAATGAAATTTATCGACTTCAACAATTGAGTTTACGCTACGAAACTCATTTTGAGGTTCATATTAAAAGGGCAAAACGCCAAGTGAGCGTAGAAAAACTTTATGCAGAGGATATTTCGGTAACGGGTATCCTCGTTTACTCTAATCAACCTCATCAATTTTTAATAGATGAAATTTTAACAATGAATTTCACTATACCGGGTGGTGCAATGCCTGAGGGCTATGAAGCTAAAGTGAAGTTAAAGGCTAAGGTTGTCCGTTATTTTACAAAAGAAGTGGATGGAGAACTACGTTATTATGCTGCCTGTGAATTTTTACAGCCTTTAAACGAATATATGACAAAAAAACGTTGGGGCATTTCTATTTTTATGGCCAGTTTATTTTTATTGGTCGTATCGCTTATTGTCATGTTAATGAGAGCAGAAAGTGTGATTTACTTTAGGTTTAATAAATTTTTATATCTTTATAGTATTATTGCAGCAACATTTCTATTAAGTAGATATTTATTTGGTATTTTTTATAAAAGTGTACCGATCAATCCGAAGTTTGAACCAGGTGTCTCCATTATTATCCCAGTCTTTAATGAGGAAGAGTGGATTCACCGCACGATTTCTAGTTGTATCAATCAATATTACCCAGTGGATAAATTAGAAGTAATCGTTGTTGATGATTGTTCAACGGATCGTACAGAGGAAAAGGCAAACGACATGATTAACCTTATTCATCAGGAGGGTGAAAGATTTAAGACGAATGATCGATTAAAGTTTTATAAGCTTCCGCAAAATGGTGGGAAAAGGGAAGCGTTAGTTGCGGGTGTTCATCAAGCAAAGCATGATTTAGTTGTTTTTGTGGATTCAGATAGTTTTTTAGAACCACATGCAATCCGCAATTTAGTACAACCTTTTCAAGATCCTAAAATGGGCGGTGTGGCTGGTCGAACAGAGGTTGAAAATAAATTTACGAATGCGCTAACTAAATTACAAACGGTTCGTTATTATATTGCCTTCCGTATCATGAAAGCAGCTGAATCATGGTTTGATACGGTTACTTGCTTATCAGGACCACTAGCCTGTTACCGAAAAGAGCTAATTTTAAAAAATGAAACAGCTTGGCTTAATCAAAAATTTCTTGGTCAGCCAGCAACTTTTGGTGATGACCGTAGTATGACGAACTATATTTTAAAAACACATCGAACAGGCTATCAGGACAATGCCATTTGTTCGACAATTGTTCCATCTGACACAAAAGTTTTTCTATCCCAGCAAATGAGATGGAAACGTTCTTGGCTTCGAGAATCATTGCGCGCATTTTTATTTATGTGGAAAAAAGAACCGTTTATGTTCCTTTTCTTCATTATCGGTTTAATTGTGCCGATTGCAGCACCGATTGTCGTTGTTTATAACTTAATTTATGTACCAGTCATGTATGGTATTTTTCCTACAACGTTTTTAATAGGTTTACTATTAATGGCCATGCTAATGAGTTTGGCTCATCTATTCTTTAGAAAAAGTAAACTATGGGGATTTGGTTTTATCTTTGTCCTTTATTATGAATTTATTTTGCTATGGCAGATGCCAGTTGCTTGGGTGACTTTTTGGAAATCTACATGGGGGACAAGGGAAACACCACAGGATGTTCTAGCGAAGGAAAAGAAAATGGAAAAGCAAAAATTACGAAAATCCCGATTTTCGATGTTGAAAATTAGAAAAAAGGGTGAGAAGGAATGAACGGAAAAAGTGTAGAGCTTCAGCCAGCTAAAAAAAATCGTCGGAAAATCATTCGTTCGATCGCTCAATTAATTATAGTAGTATTGTTAGCTGTCATTTTAATTAAAGCTGTTTTTCTAACAGAGAAAAGAGGAGCTGAAACAGTTCCATTAAATAATAAAGAGGGTTTTATTGCCCTTTCCTATTTTGGCGTCAGTAGAAATGAATCACCTAAATATGTGTCTAAAAAGAATTTAGAAGAACAATTAACTTTGTTAGAAAAACAAGGGTATCAAACTATTACTCAAAAGGATATTTTAGACTTCTATCAGCATGATAAACCATTGCCGGAAAAAGCTTTGTATCTATCATTTGAAGATGGTCGTACAGATTCTAGTATTTTTGCTCAAAATATTATGGAAAAATTAAATTATAAGGCAACGATGTTTACGTATGCCAATAAAATGGATACAACCGATAATAAATTTTTAAAGCCTAAAGATTTAAAGTTGATGGAAAAAAGTGGTTATTGGGAAATGGGCTCCAATGGATATAGGTTAACTTATATTAATATTTTTAATGATAAAGGACAGTCCTTAGGCGTCATCGATGAAAACAACGTACCGAATAAAACAACAATAGAATACTATAATCACTATTTAATGGATTTTATTCGTAATCAATATATGATACCAAGTGAAACTCGACAAGAGATGGAGGCTCGAATTAAGAAGGACTACAATTTAATGCAGGATATCTATCATGAAGAGCTGGGGGAAGTCCCTAAAGCCTACGCAATTATGCATGCAAACTCACTTTATAACAATATGGATCCTCTCGTGGAAAGTGTCAATAACAAAGAAATTAAGGACAAGTTTCGTATGCATTTTAATCGAGAATTAGGGGCCTACAATGATAAAGAGGCAGATCTTTATAATTTAAGCCGATTACAAGTATCGCCATATTGGTCAACCAATCATGTGATGATGAAGATCAGACAGGCCAGTAGACAAAACGTACAATTTAAAATAGGAGATCGGGAAGTAGCTCAACACTGGGAAGTGATAAATGGTGCGGCAGAATATGAAAATAATGAGATCACCTTAACTTCAGCTCCATCAAGTGAAGGCAGAATTCTTCTAAAGGAGCAACTGCCAGATCAATATAATGTGAATTTTGCGTTTAAAGGGAATGTGGTTGGCCAACAAGCTTTCTATGTAAATTATGATGAAAAAACAAATAGTTATTTACGAATTGCACTAGTCGATAATGAGATTGTAATAAGTGAAAAATTACCAGGCGGGGGAATTGTCGAAAAAGAACGCTTTCCCTTAAATGAAATTAAGTGGAATGAAGAAGAATACGCATTTAATAAAGCAACAGTTTACACTTACCATGATACGCAAAAAGGGTCACGTATAGATGAAGAAGAGTACCCAAGAAACCTAACGGAAAAAAGAGTATTTAACATTGCTATAAATAAGGATAAAATAGAAATAGATGTAGATAATGTATTATCCGAGACCGTTCAAATAAATCCGAAATTACAAGGGGCACAGATTGGATTTGGTGCGTTGTACAGTAATAAGAACACTTCACATGAACAGTATGCAGATGATATTTACGATACATTAATTGAAGATATTTTGATTACAGATAAAAACGATCAAACTATTTTTACGAACCAATATACGAATTTCGAGAAGGTTAAGTATAAATCCACTGCGTTATTTAATCATGTCGTTGATTTCTTTATCGAGACCTTCTAAATCGGGGTGAAATTAGAGTCAAGTGAAGAACATTATGTTATTTATTTGTATTGCGCTACTATTTATTACAGCTTGTAGTAATAGTAAAGAACAGCCAGCTAAAGCAAAGGAAGAATTTAACGATAAGGAGAAGCTCCGATTATCTATTTGGTTACCAGAATGGCAAAATAAATCCGCCATGAAAGATGTGGAAAATTCTCAACTTGGATTACAAGATATACGTGTTTTTGGCGCATATTTTAATAGCAAGGATGAACTATTGTTAACAGAAAATGCCGTAGATATGTTGCAAAAGACCAAGCAGCAATTTAATGATTCCCATCATGTGATCCTAACACTCATCAATGATTATGTAACAGAGAATGCCCCATCTGTTCAAAAGGATAGCACGCTTTTGCATAGATTATTGCAGGATTCCTCAGCAAGGCAAAAGCATATTGGAAATATTTTGCGGGTTGTGGAACAATATCAAGTAAATGGCATTGAGATTGATTATGAAAAGGTGGCTAAAGATGACCTTCAAAACTATATCCTATTTTTAGAAGAGCTTTACCAAGAGCTTTCCAAAAAGGATGTTACATTGCATGTTGTACTCGAACCACGCTTTCCTTTTGATGTGAAATTGCCAGATGGACCTCACTATACAGTAATGGCCTATAATGTTCATGGTTATCACAGTGGGCCAGGTGCTAAAGCTACTTTTTCTTTTCTAGATGATTTAGTAACAAAAATAAAGAAGTCTAATCAAGATTTAGCTATCGCCTTTGCCACTGGAGGTTTCGATTGGGTAGCTCAGGGCAAAACAGTCGCTTTAACAGAGCTTGAGGCCGAACAATTACTAGCCGATAGAAAAGCAGCTAAGCAGCGTGATCAAGCAAGTGGAGCCGTTTATTTTTCATATGTAGATGACAATAATGTCAGCCATGAAGTTTGGTATGCTGATCAAGAAACGCTAGAAAAATGGGTTACTTACGTACAGAAGAAAAGCTATCATGACGTTGTATTATGGCGTGCAGGAGGCTTAGGAGAGAAAACAATAGAATGGATTGCTGAGCAATCAACAGAATAATAAAAAAATCGCCCAAAAGGCGATTTTTTTATTGGAATTGGGAAAGGCGGGAAAAGAAGTTTTTCACAAAATCTAAAAATATGACTTCTGATGGTGCGATTTCTCGATTAACAGGGGAGATAATACCAACTGTTCTAGGTATTGTGGGAGATTCAATCGGAACCTTGACAGTAAATCGAGCGGCAGAATCATAAAGGGAGCTTTCAGGTAATAGGCTAACACCTATGCCAGCAGCCACTAATCCTTTTAGTGCATCTAAATCTTCCCCTTCAGAAATTACATTTGGCAAGAAGCCAGCAGCTCGACAAGCGTCCATCGCGACTTTATGTAAAATATAGCCATCGGGAAATAATACAAATAGATCATTTCTTAACTCTGCAAGCTGGATACTCTCTCTTTTAGCTAATGGGTGATTGGCCGGTAAAAGAGCAGCAATATTTTCAGTAAACAGGATTGTGGATTGAATCGATTCGTCCTTTGGGGGAAGAGGACCCAGAAAGGCTAGATTTAATTCTCTATTTTTGACAGCATCAATCAAAAATCGGTAAGATCCTTGTCGCAGTTGGAATTGTAAATCAGGAAATTCTCGTTTAAAGGCTGATATAACGGTAGGAAGGACATAGCTTGCCAAACTTGTTGGAAATCCAATTTTAATCGAGCCTTTAGCAGGATCAAGATATTCTTCCACCTGTTTGGCAGCAAAATCAATAGCCTTTAATGCTGTTATGGTATGTTCTAGAAACGTCTTCCCTATAGGGGTTAATTTAACATTTCGTCCAACACGCTCGAATAATGGAGTACCTAACTCATCTTCAAGATTGGCGATTTGCCGACTAATGGCAGATTGGGCTACATGGAGATGCTCGGCGGCTTCTGAAATATGCTCACGTTCAGCAACTTCTACAAAATAGCGTAATTGACGTAACTCCACTAATAATTCACCTCTATTAATCTAATTATAAGATTGATTTTACCTTAATTATATATTATTTAAGATGAAAAGTGATTGGTAACGACAAAATAAAAGTTAAAGTAGCATGCTATCTCGTAGGATAGTTTGGGATAGTAAAGTCTCAAAGAAACATCATATAAATATCTTCTTTTATTGATTCCATTTTAATGAAATAGGTTATAGTATAGATATGTTGTTTATGCATATTTGTCACAAAACCGCTACAATTAGCACTTTCCAAGAGGTTTTCACTATGTAGCTAGATGAAATCGATTCTCATTTATGGCTATTTTATTGAAAATGAAGAAAGTCCATTCTCATTATCTAGTTCAAGTAGTAATAATCTGAAAATGCTTACAAAGCCTTTATTTTTCAAGATTTTATTTAAGAAGTAGGAAAGTAATTGAAATGGTTTGCATAGAGAACGATTTTCAGTTAAGATTAGAATGATGATAATTAAGGAATGGTTGACCCATTCACTGAACACTATGGAGGTATTTTCATGTCAACTTTAGTAATTAAAGATCTTCACGTTGCTATCGACGGGAAAGAGATTTTAAAAGGCGTAAATCTTACAATTAATACAAATGAAATTCACGCAATCATGGGACCAAACGGAACTGGTAAATCAACACTAGCTTCTGCTATTATGGGTCATCCTAAATATGAAGTAACTTCAGGTACTGTTGAGCTTGATGGTGAAAATGTACTTGAAATGGAAGTGGACGAGCGTGCTCAAGCGGGATTATTCCTGGCTATGCAATATCCATCTGAAATTGCAGGTGTAACAAATGCTGACTTCTTACGTTCAGCCATTAATGCACGTCGTGAAGAAGGCGATGAAATTTCATTAATGAAATTTATCCGTGAATTAGATAAAAATATGGAATTCCTAGAAATGAATGAAGATATGGCTCAACGCTATTTAAATGAAGGTTTCTCTGGCGGTGAGAAAAAACGTAATGAGATTCTTCAATTAATGATGATTAAACCAACATTTGCTATTTTAGACGAAATCGACTCTGGTCTTGATATCGATGCACTTAAAGTAGTATCAAAGGGTATCAACGCAATGCGCGGTGAAGGCTTTGGCTGCTTAATGATTACGCACTATCAACGTCTATTAAACTACATTACTCCAGACCATGTACACGTAATGATGCAAGGACGTGTTGTTAAATCTGGTGGTGCAGAACTTGCACAACGTTTAGAAGCAGAAGGTTATGACTGGATTAAAAAAGAATTAGGTATCGAAGAAGAAACAGAAGAACAAGAAGCATAAGAGGGAGGACGAACTAGCATGACAGTGGAACTTAACTTGCCTGTAACAGTACAGGACGTGCGCTCGTTCTCAGAAGCAAATGGTGAACCAACTTGGTTTACAGAGCTTCGCGCGGCAGCACTAGACAAAGTAACTGGTTTAGATTTGCCAAAACCAGATAGAACTAATATTACAAAATGGGATTTCATGAACTTCCCAACATTTACAGTTCATAGTGAGGCATTCCCTTCATTGGACGCTTTACCTGAAGAAGCAAAAGGTTTAATTGACCTTGAAGCACAGGAAAACCTATATATTCAACGTAATAATACACCAGCTTACATTAAGACATCACAAGAGCTTGCAGATAAAGGTGTTATTTTTACCGATATCTTTACAGCAGTTCGTGAACATGGTGAGCTTGTACAAAAATACTTTATGACTGAAGCAGTTAAAGTGGATGAGCATAAGTTAACAGCACTTCATACTGCACTTGTTAATGGTGGTGTGTTTGTATACGTACCAAAAAATGTAGTTATTGAACAACCACTTCAAGTTGTTTTCTTAAACGATAATGCAGAAGCTTCACTATACAACCACGTGTTAGTAGTAGCAGAAGCAAACTCTGCTGTAACATATGTGGAAACATATATTTCTACAGTGGAAGAGGCAAAAGGCCAAGCGAATATTATTGCGGAAGTTGTAGTCCAAGATAATGCTCAAGTAACATACGGTGCGGTAGATGTCCTTGCAAAAGGCTATACAACATACGTAAATCGTCGTGCACGTTTAGCCCGTGATGCTAAAGTTGACTGGGCTCTTGGTTTAATGAATGACTCAGACACGATTTCTGAAAACATTACGCATTTAATTGGTGACGGTTCTCATGCAGATACTAAAACAGTAGTGGTTGGTCGTGGAGAACAAAAACTTAACTTCACTACAGAGGTTCGTCATTGGGGTAAAAACTCTAACGGGCATATCCTAAAGCATGGTGTCATGAAGGATGCAGCACAATCTATCTTTAACGGTATTGGCTATATCGAGCATGGTGCGACAAAAGCTGATGCACAGCAAGAATCACGTGTATTAATGCTATCAGAAAAAGCTCGTGGGGATGCAAACCCAATTCTCTTAATTGATGAAGATGATGTAACAGCAGGACACGCAGCGTCTGTTGGTCGAGTAGATCCATTACAGCTTTACTATTTAATGAGTCGTGGTATCTCGAAAGCAGAAGCAGAGCGCCTTGTTATCCATGGATTCCTTGCGCCAGTTGTTACGCAATTACCAATCGAAGGCGTTCAAAAGCAACTGACGGAGGTTATTGAAAGGAAAGTTCGCTAATGATGAATAAAGACATTAAAAGCTATTTCCCAATTTTGAATCAAGATGTAAATGGGCATAGACTTGTTTATCTTGATAGTGCAGCGACGTCTCAAAAACCTGTTCAAGTGATTGAGGCCATTAAGGCTTATTATGAATTTGATAATTCTAATGTACATCGTGGTGTGCATACATTAGGAAACCGTGCTACAGATAAATATGAGGGTGCACGTGAAAAGGTTCGAAAGTTTATAAATGCTCAATCAACACAGGAAATTATTTTCACACGTGGTACAACAACAGCTTTAAATACAGTAGCATCAAGTTATGGACGTGCAAATGTTGCCGAGGGTGATGAAATTGTCATTACGCAAATGGAGCATCACTCCAATATTATTCCTTGGCAACAGCTAGCTAAAGAGAAAAATGCGACATTGAAATATATTGAGCTAGAAGCAGATGGCACGATTAGTCTGGAAAAAGTACGTGCGACGATTACGCCTAACACAAAAATCGTTTCGGTATCAATGGCCTCAAACGTACTTGGAACAATTAATCCCATTAAAGAAATTGCTCAAATTGCACATGCTAATGGAGCGGTTATGGTTGCCGATGGTGCTCAAGCTGCCCCACATATGAAAATTGATGTGCAAGATTTGGATGTCGATTTCTTAGGTTTCTCTGGGCATAAAATGTGCGGTCCAACAGGAATAGGTGTACTATATGGTAAAAAGGAACACCTTGAAAAAATGGAGCCAATTGAGTTTGGTGGCGAAATGATTGACTTTGTTGGGCTTTATGAGTCAACGTGGAAGGAATTACCGTGGAAATTTGAAGGTGGAACGCCTATTATTGCAGGTGCAATAGGTTTAGGTGCCGCTATTGATTTCTTAACTGATATTGGGCTAGATAAAATTGCGGAGCATGAGCATAAGCTTGCGGGCTATGCAATGGATCAGCTTGAAACAATCGACGGTTTAAAAATTTTCGGCCCACGTGACCCAATGAAGCGTTGTGGACTTGTGACATTTAACTTAGATGATGTACATCCACATGATGTGGCAACGGTGCTTGACATGAACGGTATTGCTGTTCGTGCAGGACATCATTGTGCACAGCCACTAATGAAATGTCTTCAGCAAGTAGCGACAGCACGAGCAAGCTTCTATCTGTACAATACAGAGGAGGATATTGACCGTTTAGTCGCAGGGTTACGTTCTGCGAAGGAGTATTTTGGCGATGTCTTTTAATAATTTAGATCAACTATATCGTTCAGTTATCATGGATCACTATAAAAATCCTCGTAATAAAGGATCTTTAGAAGAGGATGCTGTAACGATTGATATGAACAATCCAACTTGTGGCGACCGTATTCACTTAACATTGAAAGTGACAGACGGTGTTGTAGAGGATGCGAAATTTGACGGTGAAGGCTGTTCAATATCTATGTCCTCTGCATCGATGATGACACAGCTTATCAAAGGGAAGAAAGTAGAGGAAGCAGTAGAGCTTTCCGATATTTTTTCTAAAATGATGATGGGCGAAGAGTACAGCGATAAATATGACCTTGAGGATGTTGAAGCACTGCAAGGTGTATCACAATTTCCTGCACGTATTAAATGTGCGACATTAGCTTGGAAAGCGATGGAAAAAGGTGTGAAATAAAACTTACTTCCTTGTTGCCTGAGTGAAAGCTACAAACTTTCACTCAGGGCAAGAATTGTACAGAAAAATACAGCTCAATGAACGGAGGAGAAACGATGGCTAAAAAAATGCCTGATATCGGCGATTACAAATACGGATTCCATGACAAGGACGTATCAATTTTCCGTTCAAAACGTGGTTTGACTGAAGAAATCGTCCGTGAAATTTCTAATATGAAACAAGAGCCAGAGTGGATGCTTGAGTACCGCTTAAAAGCACTTGAAACTTTTTATACAAAACCAATGCCACAATGGGGTGGCGATCTTGGGGATTTAGATTTTGATGAAATTACGTACTATGTAAAACCATCAGAAGCAACACAACGCTCATGGGATGAAGTACCTG
>NZ_DAMDAY010000123.1:0-13354 GCF_032093475.1 Lysinibacillus sp.
GCTGCTAATCAAAAGGTAATGTATACCCTGAAAAAACCTGAAGGAATTCAAGAAGACTGTATTTCTGAAATAGCAATCGATCAAAATAATGATTTTTTAAAGATGCTCTTCACCCTCATTGATACAAAAAGAAGTCAGGGCATTACGAATGTCGATTTTAAATTTGAAAATCTACTTGATATGATCTCTCCTAAGAAAGTCATGGACGACATTCGACAAGTCAGAAAAGAAATCCATTACTTGTATGGTGAATATGAGAAATTAGATGATGGTGATCCAAAAAAATTGGATACAGGGGACAAACTAAATCTAATGTTTGAAGTAGCAAGTAAAAATTACAACAATGTCATGGCCATGCTACCTTTAGCAATCGAGGATATTAAAACTAGATTATTGTTAGGTGTTAATCAGGATGAGGGGGAATCCGAAAAATTACAAATTGGGACCCTTTCTATTGGTGACAATGGTGAGTTGAAAATTATTGAGGCACCTCAAAACAATAGCTCGGAACTTATGGTGATTGAAGAAAATAGTAACTATGGTTTAAGTACTGTTTTTGAAGAGGATTATGAGGCGATTACAGAATCTCCTTCTTCCTATGTAAAAGATTTAGTTGTAAGAACGTTCTCACCTCTACCAGCTGTGAAAGCCGAATTTGATGTGGAAACAGAAGTTCAAAATTACAATACATACCTTGAGTTCTATAAGAATGCGAAGGATGAATTTGTAAAAACGGTCAAGCCTTTAGTGGAAAAGCTATTAGGCATCAAAATGTACTTTGATCAGTACACAACGAAAAATAAAGGGATGCAGCCATCATTGCTTGTGACAAACACTAAGCTCGATATGCTCGTAAAAAGTAATAATCTACCACGGTTACGTACGTATTTAAATACAGTAAACTCTAAAAATGACTTTACGGATACGGTGTGGTATGGCATTGTTCCTGCACTAGAACTAGAGGCTACTGGAAAAATGAAGGTAAGCCGATCACGGTTTAAAGGGAACGATAAGGTTGCCAAACAAGAAGGCAACACAATGGAATCCCTATCGATTCTTCTAGATACGATAAAAGATTACAAAGTTCAGGTTTTCTTCAACTTCATGGCGGAGGAAGAAACAACATTCAACGGCATTGCAACCGCAGGGATAGATCGTCTGATTGATAAATGCTCTGTGCTTGTTCGAAAAGACTATAGTGAGTTTGCGATACCGTGCTTACCGAACTTCACCATAATTCCAAAGGATAAATCGGGTGTCGTTATTGATGCGAGAATGTACACTACTGAAAATGGTGCACGATTATCTAAGGAAAAGGAAGATATTTTAAAGCTATGGATTGAAGGGGTCTATGTCGGTGCTAGCTATGTAGCTGCCGGTATCGTTTCAGCTTATCAATGTCCAGAATATTTAAAAGAGTCGTTTAGAAATGTTCAGAGAAATTATCCTGGCGTACGATTCGATATTGAAGCTGGGGATCACTCACTTAGAGCTGTTACAACAATGGCAAAGGAAATCTCAGGATTTACGAATAATATTAAAGATGCGATTAACAGCAGAAGCTTTGGCTTTGTGTTCTCTTCAGAAAATGCTCAGCTTCAAGATAAAGATATTAAACGTATTACTGTCTATAAAGCTAGAAGCTTAGCGATGGAAGAGGATGGATTCGATTCCATCTACAAAACACAGGTGAGTACGTATATTGAAAGAATTTTACGATTCCAATCAGGTGACTTTAAGCATGAAAATATTGTTAGGTTCTTCAGTAATAATCCAAGTAGTCAAAAAAGTAAATGGCTGAATGATAAAGGCTATGTCAACTCCATTATCCAAGATGGAGATGATATCGGCTACATTATCGATGAGAAAACGAGCACGTGTCAAATTGACCTTGTGTTTAATGGTAATGTGAAGAATTTAGAAGTGATGATTACAAAAGGAACTAGTGCTGTTAAAGCCTAACAAGTTTAAACATACAATTATTCAATTTTTCAGTCGTATGTTTAAGATTTTTTAAATCTTTTAACATAAATATGAATCTTCATTAAGATGGAGTGTTACATATTTCTCGATGTTTTATTGAGAAATGAAAACAGCAAGTGTTCAAAACTTTCATCTTATGAACAGAAGATTCAAAAAATATTAGGAGGGAATAAGAATGGGTTTTGTATTAAAAGTAGAAGGATCAGAGGCAATTGAACTAGGGTTAGAAAGTATTATGTCTGTTGAATATGAAACAGATACGCCAAATGACTCTAACGCACGTTCTACAGATGTTGGAGCCACTTTAAAAGTAAGAGGTAAAATTCTTACAGCAACTGATGGTGACAATTCTGATGATACGATGAAATTAGGTTTATGGTCATTAGTACCAGCTGAAAAGGCTGACTGTTACCGTAAAGTGACATTAGAAGTTGTTTCAGCAGATCAAGTAGTAAGAAAAATTCATTTCCCGAACGCTTTTGTGGTGGACTATACAGAAAGATTCGGTGACACAGAAGGTATTGGTGAATTCTTCTTATTTGTTAAACAAAAGAAAGACAAAACAGACTTGGCAAAAATCGAAGGCGGCTACGCTGTCTAAGAGTGAGATAGCACACTAAAAATTATCTAAGGGGCTTAATATAGCTCCTTAGATAATTTTTGAATAATCCTAGTACTGGGGATGAAAAGATGAAAACACATTATGACACATTAGGTGTTAGTAAAGACGCGACACAAGATCAAATAAAGCTCGCTTATCGAAAGCTTTCAAAAAAGCATCATCCTGATGTAAGCGGAGGAAACAAAGAATCTGAAAAAATTTTCTTAGAAGTCACAGAGGCATATAAAGTTTTGAAGGATGAAGCTGCTAGGAAGGCCTATGATGCTCGACTAGATGGTACTGCGCAAAGTTGGAATAATGAACACTCAGCTAATAAGCAATCGACAAGTCAACAGTCGACTGCACAGAGGCCAGATTTTAATATGAACAATATTGAAAAAAACTTTGAGCATTTCTTTGGCTTTAATCCTAAAACAAAAGAGACGTCCTCAACGTTACATAAGAAAAATAAGAAGAATCCTCTTGATACTACAGATTTATTCGAACGTTTCTTTAATAAATAATTCAAAATGGCAGGAGGGAGTGTGATTATATGCAGGAACCATATTCAAGTAAAGATTATAGTGACAATGCAAGGAAAAAAATGTTTATAAGAATCATCGATATTATTATTATCACAATTGCCTTCTTTTTTATCCTATATGTTTTTGTTATGAATCAGGAAGTCCTTTTAAAATTTGTTATCGGAACCGTAATGGTGATACTTGCTATTATTTATGGTTCTCTCAAGTACGAGGCAAAATCACTCACTCAAGCTAAGACAAACAACGACATTTCAAAGCTAGTACTTCTTAATGAACGTGGGATGGAAGTAGATGAATGGGAGCTGGGTGATCAAATTTCATTGCTTATCGGGAAAAGTACAGCTGAACATAAGGCAGATATTGATTTGTGTGGAACGGAATATGAATCTCTTGTGAATTATGAGCATGCTGTATTAAATTGTGTAGCTGGAATTTGGTATATAGAGGATATAGATTCTGTAAATGGTGTTGGCTTAAAAAAAGCTAATAAGCGCGTTAAAAATAGATTGAAACAAGAGATCCCTTACCCATTAGGTAATGGAGACACAATATACATAGCAAATACGCGAATTTTGGTGAAATAGAGAAAGAATTCGGAACATAGATGGGGGATAACGAAATGAGTTTGATAAGATGTACAAATGGTCACATGTTTAGTTCAAGGAGACATCGCAATATTTGTCCATATTGTAACGTGATGGTGGAGCAGGAGCACAGACAAAATAGCCCAACCGCTCCTGTCGTTGAATCAGATGATAAAACATTGCCCTATTTAGGAGAAATGGATGGAATTGATCCAGTAACAGGTTGGTTGGTTTGTATTGAAGGCCCTCAAATGGGTAGAGATTATCGCATCTTATCTGAAAAGAATTTTATAGGTAGAGCAGAAGATATGCATATCCGGATAGCAGGAGATAATTCCATCTCGAATCGTAATCATGCTGTCATTGTTTATGATCCAAAAAAGCGTAATTTTTATTTATTACCAGGTGATGCCTCTGGATTAGCTTATCTGAATAATGAAGCCGTTTATACACCAACGGAATTAGCAGCTTATGATGTTATTCAGTTAGGAAGAAGTATGTTTTTATTTATTCCATTATGTGGTGTTCACTTTGAATGGGAAAACAATCAAAGTGAGGAATGATGATATATGGACCAAAATTTAGTGCCTTACATAATTGCCTTAATTTTCATCATTATCCTCATCGTTTTGCTAATTATCAGAGGTATTCTAGCTCAAAAAATGGATAAAGGGAAAATTTATATTGGAAATGGCCAAACGATAGGAAGACGTGATGAACAGGATGATTATTTCTCCACAACCGAAACGACGCATGGCACAATTGCAGTGCTTGCAGATGGTATAAGTGGTTTAGCCAATGGTCGTATGGCCAGTACTATCGCTGTCACGACATTTATAGAAGAATTTAAAAGGCTTACTACCTTAAAAAATCTACCTAACTTTTTTAAGGATGCAGCGATGGCAAGTAATCATATGATTTTAGAAAATTTAAATGGCTCGAACGGAGGAACTACGTTAGTCACGGCTATTATCGACAATGAAGGTTTACTCCATTGGGGGGCTGTAGGAGATAGTGTTATCAAAATTTTTAGAAATGGCGAATTTATAGCGGTTAACCAAAAGCATATTTTTGAATCAGTGTTAACAGAGCGATATATATCAGGTGAAATAACTCAGCTTGAGGTGCAAGAAAATCCTCTGAAAAAGAGACTTATCAATTATTTAGGGTATGAAGGCTTTAAAAATCTTGATATTGGGAAGAGCCCTATTCAGCTAAATAGAGGCGACAAGGTATGTCTTTTTAGCGATGGAGTCTATGACACGTTAACAGAGGTTGAAATGGAAAAAATTCTCTCACAGCAAACTCCTCCCTATGATATTGCTCAAGACATTATTAAAGCTGTTGAACAAAAACGCTTAAAAAATCAAGATAATGCAACCATCGTTATTCTAGAAAAAACATGGTAAACATTTTACATGTTAAGGAGGAGTAATCATGAGAAAAGAAAACAGCGACTTTAAAACTAGTTTTCTATCCGAAGCTGGTTCATTTTTGCAGAACAAAGATTACTTTGCCTATACAGAGCTCGACGATGTAGCCTGCTGGGTAGCTGTAAAAGGGTTAGATTCTGATCAGGAAATAAGTAGCGCAGAACTTGCTGTGAAGGCAATTTTAGAAAAATTTATGGAAAAGCCATCCATGTCTAGAAGAAGTATTAAAAAATATTTAAGAAATGCGCAAGCTATACTTCAGGCTCAAAGCTTAAGGGTGAGATTAAAGGCAAGTATTGTTATGGTCGTATCTGATTACTCAAAAATGATTGTTGCAGTCGCGGGGAATTCGAGGCTATATCATTTTCGTAATGGTACTTTATCGTATAAAACCACTGATCAAAGCTTAGCGCAGGAGATCGTTAACAGCAGGAATCGTTCGCTGGATATAAGCCAGCACGAGGAAAGAAGCAACCTACTAAATTATCTTGGTAAACCTGAAGATTTTAAGCCCTTTGTTTCTAAGAAAATGAAGTTATTGGATGGCGATGTGTTAGTGCTTTGCACGGCGGGCTTTTGGGAGGATGTCAATGAGATTGAAATGGCCGACGCGCTGGAAGATGCGAAAGATCCTGAGCAATACACGGATTTATTAGAAGAGGTGCTTTTAAGTAGGCAAAGGAAGGTTGTAAATAATTATACAATTGCCACTATATTTGCTAATAAGGTTTATCAGGAAACAAATAAGAAAAAAATGAAGTACATTAAAATGATTGCTGCGGCATTAATTGTAGCTTTAGTCGTTGGGGGCAGTACCCTGTTTTATCAAGCGAAGCAAGCTAAAAAAATGGCAGAATTAA
Organism: Lysinibacillus sp.; assembly: GCF_032093475.1. Taxonomy (NCBI): domain Bacteria; kingdom Bacillati; phylum Bacillota; class Bacilli; order Caryophanales; family Bacillaceae; genus Lysinibacillus; species Lysinibacillus sp. The sequence continues at coordinate 6,007 of NZ_DAMDAY010000123.1, forward strand.
CCGTTGAAATGAAGGACCATGAAAAGAGCGGAAATCTTTATTTTCAAGATGGAAATTATGAAAAAGCGCTTCTGGAATATAGTGAGGGCAGAAATGCAGCCAAAAAATTGAAAGATCCAATACATAGAAATTTACTGGCTAAAAAGTTAAGAATTACAGATCTCATCTTAAATGGAGATAAATCAGCCGAAGAAGGAAAATTTACAGATGCTCTTGAGCAATATGAAAAGGCTAAAAAAGAAGGAAAGCTCATTAAGAACTTTGGAAAGGAAGCAACTGAGCAAAGAATAGCGAATATGGATACGATTGTTCAAATTGCTGAAGCTGTGAAGGATGGAGATTTTCGATTTGAAGCAGAAGATTACAATGGTGCACTTGAAACATATGAAAAGGCAAGGAAAAAAGCTCTCACCATCTCCTATACTGGTGAGCCTCAAATAAAGACAAAAATAGAAGAGACAGAGGCTAAAATTGCTGAATTGAAAAAGGCCCAGAAGGAATTGAGGGCAGAAGGTTTAGAAAAAAGTGGAGATCAGAGCTATGCACGTCAAGAGTACGGAAAAGCGATTGAATATTACACACTTGCACAGGAAATTTATCAGGAGACAGAGCTACTGTCAAAGGTTTTAGGTCTTGAGCGAAAGGTTATGAACGCCAATGATAAATTAAATCCACCTCCTCAGGCACCGGCTACTGATATAGACCCATCTTACGAAGCGGCAATACCATTTGAAGAAGGGGCAGCTGCCAATGAGTCATCTGATGCTGAAGTGATGAAAGAGGGAAAGTAAAGTGATAAAAGAGCTCATGTATGAACGGTTACGCAAAATAGAGGATTTAGAGCAACGTCAACTGCTAAAAGATATTGTCAGTGGCGTTTTTGTAAATTTAATTGACTATCAGGATGAAATGAATAGAAAGCTTGAAGAGCGAGTATTTAACGAAATAGAAGATGTTGAGAATAGGTTTGACATTTATGTAACGCTTAGTTCAAAGGAGGATGTTGACCCGATTCATCAATGTTTATTTCCGATGCGACCAGCTGATTTAGAAACGAAAGTAATCGATACAGCTAACTTACTTCAATCGTTAAAAAACAAAGAACAAGCCGTCCTGTGTACTTTATTTCTAGAGTGTGACTCGATACAAATTCATCAGTTACTAGTTGAGGAACGATGCTTTAATGGAACTCTCGTCACAACAGAAGGACAAGTTGAGATAAAGGTAAGTCTTTCAAGAAATTCAGACTATTTGCAAGAAATCGATAAGCTATATCCGATATTCCAAATTAATGGATTGCCGTGGAAAACCATTAATCACCCGTACGCCTATAAATTTTTGGATGTAAATTTAGTAGATTGTCCCCCTTTAAATGAAGATACTGAAATCATTGAGATAATGGTTGATTTAGAGGAATACGAGTCAAAAAAGAGACTGGACATGGTTCCACTATGGAATATTGAACGACATGAGGTCAAGAATGTGGGGTTCCCCATTCCTGCTATCGATAAGATCAATTATGAGCATGTCCTTTCAATCCGCAAAACCGGCAACGAGCATGGGTATCTTGTTGAAGCGGATGAAGAGAATGTTCGTTACGTTAAACGTTCAGATAATGAATTAACCATTGTTTCACCACAAGACAAGTCAGGGGTTTGGCAGTTAATTAAAATTGCAAAAATGGAAGATGAGAAAATTGGAAAGCTTCATTATGAGCTTGTTTCCAATCGACGAATAGAGCATTTTATGCACAAATTTGCTAGTAAGTATACTGCAAATGTTAAAACGAAGGGGGAGATTACTAGGATGATTAACTCCTTCGAGGCAGCTGTTAGCGTTGAGCTAGTAGATGTAGATATAGTGGACTCTTTTTCAAGGGCAGGTATTACGCATTCAGCAAACCCTTTCTTAACAGAAATGATAGGAGAAAATAGTCATAAAAAAACGATGCTACTAAAGTTTAAGGCAAAAGCGAAAAAAGATTTTATAGCAAATGATATTTTGAGCTTTTTAGTATCCGAAGTACAACGACATTTCTTTGAATATAAATGTGTAGGTGTGTGGCTATGAATTATATTTGGGATTTGCTCATTAAAGCCGAGGATGAGGGACTTTCTAAAAAGGATATAAATTTTCATCTTGCCGAGACATATTCGCCCTATATGGAGCTTAGTCCTCAGTTTTTAAATACACAGTTGGTTGAGCAGCACGTCGAAGTAAATCCGTACTATCGCTACTTTGATATTTTTAACAACCTTTTTCATCCGGATAATACGTCTGATAGAGCGTTTAGGGAATATCTTTTCGACATCGTACTGCATTTCTTAGCTGACATTGATCGTATGCAGGGGATGAATAAAAAAGAGTTTTTTATTCGCTTTATTTTAAAAGATATCGAAGCGAATGTATTTGGCAATGTAGTACGTCAAAATATTCGTTCGTTTTCAAAAAAGGAACAAGAAATAGTGGTCCTGAACATGCTGAGACTGTACCAGACAGGGGATGAAATTTATTTATTAAAGGATACGCTAAAAAGGCTCTTTAAAGGTTGTTTCATCTATGTAAAATCAGAGGAGCAAGATGAGCTGCTTTTATATATAAGTCAGAAGAAGACAGAGCAGAATGAGCAAAAAGTACAACTCATACAGGAAATATTTTTGCCTATCAGCTTCCATTTAGAGGTTTATTGGCAGTATCACTTCGGCATAATCGATGCAGAGGAAACAATGAAGCTAGATCGAATAGCTCTTTACTAAACAGGGCAGAGGAGGGATTCGTAATGACGACTAAATATTCATATAAGCTGTATGCGAATAAGCGTTATACAGAAAAGAAATATATGACCTATACACGAGTAGAATTAATGGAAATGACAACCTTCCAGCTGAGGAATATATGTTATAAGGAAAAACTTGTGACAGGGCTTATTAACACATTAACTAGAGACGAGTTAATCGACAAAATTTTACGATATCGTGGCGCTGAAGAAAACCCTCTAATTAAAGAAAGTAAGGATGGGGGATTCGAAAGAGTAGAAGCAGCAATGCAGAAGTATTTAAAAACACCACTGTCTGACAATGGTGAGATAAAGATTCCTGCCAAAATGAGCTTATATAGCGGTATGAAAATTGATAAGCCAGATCAGTATTTCGTAGAAACCGGTGGATTTCTAGTTGAATCCAATGTACTGCTAGTCAATGAGCAGCTAGATCTTTGCGGCATCCTTCATGTTATAAAAGACGATCAGCTGCCAAACAAGTATTATTTTGCGGCAGATGAGGCATTAGAAATTCGAAAGACTAACAATAAAAACTACAGCTTTATATTTTTAAGAAAGCAAGATTCTGAGTATATCTATAAGACTTACTATCAGGAGACCCCACTTCCGCCTACAAATCTTCACTATTATAAGGTTCCAATACCAGATTTAGAGATTAAACAGCTAGAAACAACCGATGCGATTCTTGCTATTGATTTTGGAACTACCAATACAACGGCCGGTGTTTACTTAGAAAGTGATTATGTCTCTTCTCCTTGTAGCCACGACCTATTAAATGACAGAATTCAGCTAAATAGCATCAATTTTGTCCAGTTTCCCGATCCACTTCACCAAAATGAATGGATCGAAGTAGTGCCGACAGTCATGACAGTGGCAGATTGCTCAAATCAAGACCAAGTGAGCTATTACTATGGCTATGAAGCGTTAAAAATGATGAAAAAAAATAGCTACACTTCATTGGCAACGAAATTCCAAGGCATTAAACGCTGGGTTAGTAATTATGCCAAATTGGAAGAGATAATGGATGCGAACGGCAATACAGCACTTGTTCCGCGAAGTCAGATATTAAGAGAGTTTATGCTTTATATTATTCAAATGGCAGAGCATCAATTTAAATGTCGCTTCAAGCATTTACATATTTCGAGTCCTGTAAAGCTGAAAAATCAATTTTTAGATATGTTTCAGACAATTTTACCCGAATACAACATCGAAACGGAACATGCTCTCGATGAAGGGATGGCCGTTCTTTATAATACAATCGCCAATCAAATAGAGAATAATAGCTTCTTGGATGGGAAGGAATATAAGGCACTGGTCATTGATTGTGGTGGTGGAACAACCGATCTTTCCTCCTGTAAGTTTCGAATAGAGGATGGACATATTTCATACAAAATTGATATTCATACAACCTATGAAAATGGAGATACCAATTTTGGTGGTAACAATATTACCTATCGTATTTTCCAATTTATGAAGATTGTCTTTGCCAATTACTATAGTCGGGGAAAAAGTGCTTATGATATTGATGCACTAATTGATATTCCAGGCAAGGATATTTATCGATATGTAGACGATCATGGGGTTGATGAGGTATACAAACAATTTGAAAAAGCCTTTTCGGATGCTGAGTATATCATTCCAACTCGCTTTAAGGAATACGAAAATCGCACACGTGATGAATATTTACGTGTCCGAAATAATTATTATTTCTTATGGGAAATGGCAGAGGAAATGAAGAAAGAATTTTTCCGTAAAACAGGCATTTTAAGAAGCCGCTTTTATTCAGACAGTGATATGCAGCACGATAGCGATTTAAATGTGACAGCAGTAGATCGATGGTGCCTATCTCTGCTTGAAAACAATCAATTTAAGGAAGTTTATGATTATCCAAATGTCTTTTTCAACATAAAAGAAATTAATCATCTTATCAAGGCTGATATTTATGATATTGTGCGTGAGTTTTTAGAGGAATTTTATGAGAGCGGCCTTTTGGGCGAATACTCCATTATTAAATTAACTGGACAGTCCTGTAAGATTGATGCATTTCGTGAGGCTTTAAAAGAATTTGTACCAGGACGAAGCATTGAATTTAGGCAAAAAGCTGAAAATATTGGTAAAGTGCCAGAATTAAAGCTTGCTTGCCTTAGAGGAGCACTGCGCTATTTAAATGCGAAAAAGATAGGCATGATTGAAACAAAAGTGACAAATCATGCTCCTGTTGTACCTTATGCTGTAAGTGCCTTTACACATAATCGCCAGGAAAAATTACTTATTAGTAGCTTAGAAAGGCTAAACCAAATTCATGGTACTATTTCCCGTCCATGGGGTGTAACAGAAGTGGAGTTTTTCCTAACTGGCAGTGACAATCAGTCATCCTATAAATACACTTACTTTAATCGTCCTGAGAATTTTAAGCCTGTTCTTTATGAAAATATTGCGGCAAACTATTACGATAAAATTCCACAAGACGAGACGGATTCTATCATGAATGGCGAAGTGAAATTCTTTGTTTTTGCAGGCGAAGATCATTGGGGCTTCCATGTGGTGCCAGTAGCGCGAAAAGACGAACAACTGTTTATTGGAAAAAAAGAATTCTTCGCCTTTGAAGCTGATTTATCGGAACTAGATTTCTTTGACGGATTAAAGTAGAGCAAGCTCACGTGATAAAAAAGAAAAGAGGTGGGTGACAGCTTGTTTGCTAATCAATATCCACATTTTCATAAAGGTCGCATTTTAAAGCGAGAAATGCTGGAGAATTTACGAGATTACCCAAGAGATTTTTTAGATTTATATTTTCAAGATTATTCAAACGGCATCATTGCTGGTGTCCATATTATTGTAGCGGATACACGTCTTATCATTACAAAAGGCATAATTAAGCATAAAGGAAGGCTCTATTTGCTAGATAGTAGCTATGAGCTTCCTTATGAAGCTACAGGAAGTGAAACGATTTTAAAAGTACGATTTGCTGAAGAAGCAAATGACTTAGATTTTAGCAATTACACAACAGAGATTGTCTTAGACGATGCGTTAGAGCTTGCTCATAATGAACTAGAATTAGCGCGCTTTAAATTAAAATTAGGTGCCAAACTACGCTCACAGCATACCGATTTTTTCGACTTTGCGACAGAATATAACACCGTAAATTATCTTCATTGTCAGTATGCAGGGTTAGAAAAAAGCACCTACCATCCACTCATTTTGCAATACTTTGCACGAGAGCTTTTAAAAAACCGGCCTGCTAATCCGTATGATATTGCCTTTGCCTTAGAGTGCTTAAATCAGGAGAGAGTGCAAAGAGATGTAATTGATTTCTATATTTGCAACCGGCTAGAGTTGGACTATCAAACTTTATCTAATAGCCAAATTCATAAATATTTAAATCGTATTTTGTTGGAATCTAAGGGCGGTGGTCATATGAAAGGGATTGGTCAAGGGCGACCAAAGCGCATGATAGTTGATTAGTAGTCTACTAGTGGATTAAGATGCTGGCTCGTTAGGGGAAGAAAAGGAGATACGAATAACAAAGGAGGGGAAATAAAATGAATTTCATGGATGAAGAAGTCATTGAGATGACAAAGCATGCAAGGCAGAAGAAACGACTGGAGAACATCGAAAACCAATTGTTACATACTGACATCGTTCAAGCTATTAAAGAAGGCCAGCTAACGATTGAAGATGAAATGATTGAATTTGCAGAGAGTAGTTTTTATGAGGACCAAATTCGGATGTTTATTCCTACAGCTTTTGAAGAGATGGAACCTGAATTAATGGATATTAAATATCCATCAAGCCGTAGACCCGATTATATCTACACAAGTGAAAGTACATCTATTAACATCACGATGAAAATGATGGAGCAACAGATTCAAGAAGAGGAATTAGAAGATTTCACACAAACGATGATGAATATCCTTCGAAAATTACAGCCAGATGCTGATATGTTAGATATCGGCATAAAAGAAGTGGATGGTCGTCAAATCGGCTATTTCGATTTCATTACGAAGGCTCTAGATTCTAAAATTTACAATTTAATGTTTTTGTTTATGGTAGGCGATAATGTAGCAACAGGCTCCGTGAATTGCTTGAAAACAGAAATGCCTATTTGGCAACCAATTGCATACGGCATGATGGAATCAATCTCAATCGAAAACAAATCATTAGATGGAGAAGGTGTTGTTTGATGGAGCGAGTAAATAAGGAAACAGCTTTAACGTATAAAGATATGGTTGTGATGCCCTATAATATCCGCGTTAGTGAAATCGAAATTACACAACAAATGAACGAGCATGCAACATTGCGTTTAACAGGCGTGATTCCAGATGAACTTGAAGATTCCTACGTCTATATGACAGATGCAGAAACGGCCATTGAAGTATTACAAATTAGTAGCAATGGACAATCAAAACCTATATTTAATGGGCTTGCGTTGGATGTGCAAGTGAAAATGGTTATGGGTACGTATTATTTTGAGGTTAAAGCCGTTTCACATACGTATAAGTTAGATGTGAAGAAGAAAAATCAAACATATCAAAATGCAAGCATGCCCTATAGTGAATTAATCAATGT
>NZ_DAMDAY010000124.1:0-11623 GCF_032093475.1 Lysinibacillus sp.
TATGAGCGGAGTCATCACCAAGATGAGCGCTTCTCTCACTTCTATGAGCGGAGTCCTCACCAAGATGAGCGCTTCTCTCACTTTTATGAGCGGAGTCCTCACCAAGATGAGCGCTTCTCTCACTTCTATGAGCGGAGTCCTCACCAGATGGAGCGCTTCTCCCACTTTTATGAGCGGGGTCCTCACCAAGATGAGCGCTTCCCTCACTCTTATGAGCGAAGTCCTCACCAAAAGGAGCGCTTCTCTCACTTCTATGAGCGGAGTCCTCACCAAGACGAGCGCTTTTCTCACTTTTTTGAGCGGAATCCTCACCAAGATGAGCGGATTCATCACCAAGATGAGCGCTTCTCACCTTGCTATGAGCGGAGTCCTCTCCAAGACGAGCGCTTCTCCCACTTTTATGAGCGGGGTCCTCACCAAGGTGAGCGCTTCTCACCTTGCTATGAGCGGGGTCCTCACCAAAAGGAGCGCTTCTCTCACTTTTATGAGCGAATTCTTCGATAGGTAGCCCCACTATCGAGCGAACCCACTCACTCCTTCATCAACTCAAAGAAAAACTCTCTTCACGTTAAAAATTGCAATAGTCGTAGAACCTCATAGTAATCGTCGGTTATAAACTCCACCGTATTATGTGGCTTGAATGTGGCATTTGGATAGAAAGAATTGCGGTAGGCTCTTGTATGATCACGGTAAATAATGTCTACCACGAAGCGATCTGGCAACTTCACCTGCAAAGCAGTGCGGGGCACCTTCATTGAAGATTCTACCAGTCTTTTCGTTTCCCTAATGGTTAGCTGTGGGCTGACACTAATCGTTGCATTTCCTACGCCTTCTTTTGTCGCAAACGTTACAATGTGGTCATTTAACGCCTGTATTTCTTCTGTGAGCCCCACGTCACCGCTAACGAAGGATACCGGAACACCGTGCAAGGCTGCTGCGTACGTATTGATTAAAAATTCACTTGCATATTCACCATTAATTTTGACATCGGCATATGTGCAAAGCGTATGGGCTAAGGGATTACGTTCACTTCCTCCTTTACTATGGTAGCCAATAAAAATAGCACGATCGAAGCTTTGATCAAGACCTGCTACCATGCACATAGGATCGTATGTCCAGCCACGGATGACTTTACAATTGATTGGCAAATTGGAAATATCCAGATTTCGAGCTGAATCATGTGCATCTTTTAATAAAATTTCTGTGGCCCCTCCTGCGATCGCACCTTCAATTGCTGCTTCTACCTCTCGCGTCATTTGTCTTTGGAAAAATTGATAATCTGGCGCATTTAACTCAGTTTCACTCCATGAGGTTGTGCCAGTAATGCCTTCAATATCTGCGCTAATATATACTTTCATAGAAATCGAAACTCCTTTACAGTATGATTTTGAATTGTTGCGTGTACTGCTCCGTAATAGGCTACTTGCGCTTGAACACGTCTGGCCCATGCCACATTGTGATAATCATAATGCCACCATTCCTCTGCATAATTGGTAAACCCTGCAAGCGTCATACAGTTATACAGTAAGCGCCGATGCCGACAAGCCAGAGTATTTTCTGCTGTATGCTGTTCAAAATACCGTGTAGCTGATTTTTCATTCATTTCATCAAAAGCTGTTCCAAGATCCAAAGCTTTCCCAGTTACATCAGCAAGCGTTACATCAATGGCACCTCCTGTTAAATGAGGTGCTAGATGAGCAGACTGTTCACTTGGAAAGGCTACATACCTTTTTGTTGCTTGCATGATTTCTTGAGAAGTCGCCTGCGGCATTTGTTGAGCTAATTGCCTCGAAAAATGACTAAACAAATAGTGTTGCACCTGAAAAGGACGATAGCCATCATAGAGTACTAGACTATATTCCTGTGGTAATAATGTTAACGCCTGCTGCAAACGCTCAAAAACCCCTTTACGTACATAAATTGTTCGTAAACTATCAGGGATTTGTTGCTGATAATAGATAGGCTCAATGAATAATCTCGGATGGGCAGCAGGGATCTGAATAAGCGGCTCATTGCTTTCACATACAGACTGCGTATTAGGATGGTTCCTTTCCATTACAGCTGCTATTGGTTGAAATAGTTTGACGATCCTGGAACACCACCCTTAGAATTTTTGGATAATTCAGTTTTTTTAAAATGAATATTATCACAACTCTCTAGCATTGACTAGATAAAAAAAGAATAATTACAAAATAATGGTTATTATCTGATAATGACACATATTCCAGCAGCATACCGTCGAAAAACCTCTATTTAAGGATTTTATTCAATGTATGGCTCACTCATGCTAAAAAAATGACGAATCCTCTGTTAGTGCACAAAAAAAGCTATTGAAACATGGTCTATGTTTCAATAGCTTTTTGAAATGAGTATGCTTCTATCGTATGTCCATTACGACCAACCGTTGTCTGTGCCTGTGAAAGTGAGTTCAAAATGGCTTCCTCTGTTGCTTCTGCAGCAGCAGCAAATAATTGATTCATGATAGGATGGTCCTCACGTAGCTGTGCTCTTGTTTCAACTAGCTGGTCAGTGCTATGAGGAATACGATGGGCAGTTGTAAAGCCAATGACAATATCGCCACTACCATGCGAAAAATGACTGCCTGTCCGTCCTAGACCGATACCACAACGTTTAATGACGCGGGTCAATTGTCGGCTACTTAGTGGAGCATCTGTCGCAAGTACAATAATAATGGAGCCATCTGTTGGTGATAAGGTCGATTTGCTTTGAATAGGTGAAGCTACATAATGCTCGGCTAAAAAGTCTGTACTTTGTCCAAAATTACTAAGAACTAAGCAGCCAACTGTATAGCTAACATCAGGTTGTTCGATTTTAACAAGACGAGAAGATGAACCAATCCCTCCTTTATAGCCGAAACACATCATGCCTTTTCCTGCACCAATGGCTCCCTCCTGTGCGGTATCGTTGGAGGCTTGATAAATCGCTTTGATGGCATGCTCTGGTGTCACAGCACAGGCTCTGATGGAGTTTAAATAACTATCATTACATTCGCCTACAACGAGATTAATGGTTCCTGTTGTGAGGCCAATGTCTTCATTCATGTCTAGCATATAACGCATCGTGCCTTGCGTAACTGCTGGCACACCGAAAGTATTGGTTAGCATAATGGGTGACTCAATAACCCCTAGTTCATTGACCTGTACAAGCCCTGTCGTTTTTCCAAAGCCATTCAGCACATAACTTGCAGCCGTCACCTTGTCCTGAAATACATTGCCGCTATGCGGTAAAATGGCTGTGACGCCCGTGCACGCATAGCCTCCATGCTGATCTAATGGCTCATCCAGTGTGACATGACCCACTCGGACTCCAGCTACGTCGGTAATACAGTTTTTTTGGCCGACTGGTAAGGTGCCAATTTTAATGCCTAATTGTCTTACTTTCCCCTGCATAATTTGCTCCCTCCTGAATAGCCATCGCTACAGCAGTCTGTGCATGGATGGCTGTTGTATCAAATACTGGAATCGTAACATTCTCCTGTTGAATCAGCAGACCAATCTCTGTACAGCCTAAAATGACCCCTTCTACACCAGCTTTCACAAGCTCGTCGATAACGTGGACATAGTATGCCTTAGAGGCTGGCACAATATTGCCTAAGCATAGTTCTTCATAAATAATACGATTTACTTCTATTCGCTCATGTTCGTTTGGCACAATGACTTCAATACCAAAGTCCTCTATTCTTGCTTTATAAAACGCTTGCTCCATTGTATATTTCGTGCCAAGAAGGGCAATTTTCTGTAGGCCTGCTTCTTTAATTTGCCGAGCTGTTGCATCCGCAATATGTAAAATAGGAATGGTGATAGATGCATCAATAATATCAATGACCTTATGCATCGTATTTGTACAGATAACGATAAAATCTGCACCTGCTCGCTCAAGTGATTGTGCTGCTTGAGCAAGGACCTCGCCCGCCTTGTCCCACTCTCCTCTAGCCTGAAAATGCTCAATTTGCTGGAAATCAACACTATATAGGATACATTTCGCAGAGTGTAAGCCTCCGAGCTGTTGTTTGATTTGTTCATTGATAAGTCTGTAATATTGTGCAGACGATTCCCAGCTCATGCCACCAATTAAGCCGATTGTTTTCATCAAAATCACTCTCCTTTTTTCTATTATTATACGCGGAACATGCGCAGAAATAAGAGAATTTTCCAAATACCTATAATTTTCTATAAAATAATTATTGTAGTTTACTATGAAACAATAATTAAAAATACAATTTCTAACTTACTATTTTGAAATCGCAAAATTTTAATATAATTCTTTATTTTAGAAAAGTTGATTTTTTATAAAAAAACAGTGTAGACTTAAACGTATTGTATGAAAGGAGGACAACTTATGGAATGGATTTCATCTATTGTAGATAGCGGAAATAATATTTTATGGACATATATCCTGATTATTTTACTTTTAGCAGCAGGATTATATTTTTCAATTGGTACAAAGTTTGTACAAATTCGTCTTTTTCCTGAAATGTTTCGTCTGATTGTTGAAAAAAGAGATGGCGAATCGGGTGTGTCACCGTTTCAAGCCTTTACGATTAGTGCCGCTTCACGTGTTGGCACTGGGAATATCACAGGTGTTGCCTTAGCCATTGGTGTCGGGGGCCCTGGTGCGGTATTTTGGATGTGGATTATCGCTATTTTAGGGATGGCAACCGCCTTCATCGAAAGTACTTTAGCGCAGGTGTACAAAGTCAAGGATGGCGATACGTTCCGAGGTGGACCTGCCTACTATATGGAGAAGGCATTAGGTCAAAGAAAGCTAGGTATTATCTTTAGTATTCTATTAACATTAAGCTTTGGATTTATTTTTAACGCTGTACAATCGAATACTATCGCAACTTCAGTTGGAGATGCATTTGACATAAGTCCAAAGGCCATCGGGGTTATGCTAGTAGTGTTAACAGCATTAATTATTTTTGGTGGTGTACATAGAATTGTAAAAGTAACACAAATTCTTGTACCTGTCATGGCGATCTTTTATTTACTTGTAGCCCTTTTTGTTGTGGTGACAAATTTATCTGAAATACCGAATGTATTCAAACTAATTTTCACGCACGCATTTGGTCTTCAAGAAGCGGCTGGTGGAGCAATCGGTGCGGCTATCATGCAAGGGGTACGTCGTGGTTTATTTTCCAATGAAGCTGGTATGGGTAGTGTGCCTAATGCAGCAGCTACTGCCAATACCTCACATCCCGCGAAGCAAGGGCTTGTACAAAGCTTAGGTGTCTTTTTTGATACGATTATGATTTGTACGGCGACAGCCTTTATCATTATTTTAGCTGGTTTATATGATACAGGTGAAAGCAACGGCATTATTTTGACGCAAGATTCTTTAGCTGTGCATGTTGGGGGCTGGGCTCCATATTTCATTGCCATTTCCATCATCTTCTTTGCTTTTAGCTCGATTATCGGTAACTATTATTATGGTGAATCCAATATTGAATTTATGAATGCCCATAAAGGTTGGATGTTTAGCTATCGTATTTTAGTGTTAGTTATGGTAATGTTTGGCTCGTTAGCACAGGTACAGCTTGTGTGGAACTTAGCTGACCTATTTATGGGTCTCATGGCTCTCATCAATATTGCTATTATTATGCTTCTTGGAAAAATTGCCTTCCTTGTATTAGACGACTTTACCCTACAACGTAAAGCTGGTAAAAACCCTGTCTTTTATGCAAAATCGATTCCAACGTTAAAAAATACAGATTGTTGGGAAGAAGATCGATAAAACAACGAACGCCACTCCTAATTTAACAGGAGTGGCGTTTTGCTTTAATATTTAAACTGACTAATGAGTTGCTTTAATTCATCTGCCATATGTGCTAGTGCTTGAGCAGAGGCATTGATTTCTTCCATTGAAGCTAATTGTTCCTCTGTCGATGCCGCTACATCCTCTGACGCAGCTGCATTACCTTTTGCTGAGAATGCCAGATCTTCCGTAACTGCTGCAACCTCTTGAACACCTGCAGACATTTGCTCTGAGGCTGAGGATACTTCCTCCATTTTAGGCGTAATTTCATTCATACTTGCCATAATAACTTGGAATTTTGTAATAGCTTCATCTGAAATATGCAATCCACTTTGCACATCCTCCGTCACCTTCGCCATAATCGTAACAGATTGCTCTGTTTCTTGTTGAATTCCTCGAATCAGCTCAAAAATTTGCTTTGCCGATTCCTGTGACTGCTCGGCTAGCTTGCGCACTTCATCTGCCACAACCGCAAAGCCTTTTCCATGTTCACCCGCTCGTGCTGCCTCTATTGCTGCGTTTAGTGCCAGTAAATTAGTTTGATCTGCGATGCTTGTAATGACATCTAAAATAGATGTAATTTGCTGTGATCGTTCATGTAAAGTTTGGATTTTCGCATTGGAATCCGCTACGGATAAATGGATGGACTGCATTTGATCCTTTGTATTTTGAACGGCTTGTCCACCCTCATCTGCTTGCAATGTTGCATGCTGTGAAAGATCGGTTACAGCAGAGGAGATTTCCGCTATGTGAAGAATAGCTGTTGAAAGCTCATGCAGTGACTCTGCATTTTTATTGGCGCTAATCGTTTGAGAATCAGCACTTGTTGCGACATCCTGAATCGAAATCGCTACTTTTTCAGTCGCAATGCTTGTCTGATTCGCATTGGCTGTTAGCTCTTCTGCTGACGAAGCGACTTCCTCTGCGTTTTGTTCAATCTTTTGAATTAGTGTCCGTAAGCTTTCTTGCATGTCATTAAAGGCCTGCCCTAATTGACCAATCTCATCATTTGAAGAAACCGTCACCGTCTCTGTGAGATCACCTTTACTAATTGTAACGGCGCTGTCCTTTAATGCTTTAATTGGTTTAATAATGGCCTTCATTACAAAATAAAAGACGATGGAACTAATAATAATAGCTGCCACTAATACAAGAATTGTATGATACAAAATGGAGGAAGCGGACTCATCAATTTCTTCAGCAAAAATTGTTCCGGTAATTTTCCAATTTGTTAATTCATTTGTTGTATAGAACAGGATTCGATCATCACCGTCAAAGACATAGTCATAAGTGCCCGATGAATTTTCGTACATTTTATCAAGGAAGCTTTCTTTCAGCTCTCCGCCTGCTTCTAGGGTCGGATGTGAAATGACCAAGTTATTTTCCCCAAAAATAGAGGAATAGCCATTTCTCCCAATCCGAATCGAATCGGCAACTTTTTGCAGGTCTGTTAGCTTGATATCAATTGCCACAACACCAGAGTGATCCTTAATCTGTTTGGCAACTGTCACCACCATATCGCCGGTTCCTGCGTCCTTATAAGGGTTAGTGATTAGGGTTTCTCCTTTAAGAGCTGTTGCCTCTTTATACCAATCTCGATCTAATGGATTGTAGTCCGCATCATTTAATCGAGGCTCCTGTGTAAAATCACCGTTATTCATGCCAATATAAACACTCAAAACATCTGGATTCAGCTTAGTATATTGCTGTAATTTTGACACAATCGATGCTTGTGCTTGCTCATACTGTTGAGCATCTACTTCACTACTAAAGACGTTAATTTCATCCATTTTTTCGCTAATGGTTTTATCAATAAGCTTATTTAAAATGCCTACACTTTCATTGGCACTAAATAAAATTTCTTCTTTAATGGAATCTTTTGCAGATAAGTAGGATAAACTCCCCACAGATATCACAGGGATAAGTAATACAAGCGCAAATAGCGTATAAAGCTTGCCTTTAAAACTGCTAAATAGTTTCTTCATATATCAGTCTCCTTTTAATTTACACGTGAAAAAATACTCTATTTTTCCACCATCTTTCCCTTTCTTTATCTGCATAACATTTCTCCCCTTACTTTTATCGGACGAAAAAAATTTTTTCAAACAATTTTATGATTTTCCTACTATTCAGTCTTTCCCGAAAAATAAAAATCCCCTATATTCGCCATTATTATGATGACAATATAGGAGTAATTTCGCTTTTTCTAGTAAATAAATAGCCTGCTGAACATCAGCAATTGACAATGTATCCTGTAATATTAACTTTTCATTTATACTAATAATGGAGGTGAAGAGACTTTGAGTAAACCAGAGTTATATGTAAATTTAGTAGTTGGACCAGATTGTGATTTCGAATCCATGGCCATTAGAGCGGCACTTGAATCATTTGGCGCCAGGGTCACACTGCATTTGATTGGAAGACCCAATGATTTGATTGATGTCTTATCTGGAGAGGACCTTTATGGCAGAATGGACTATCTTATTTTAAATTTCCACGGCAATGAAGGGCGCTTTTGTTTACCCGAGTTAGGCGAAGAAGTGTATGAGAACGATGAACCTCAAGATCTATACTTTGGACCAAGGCATATTGAGTCCTATTGCCGGCTACAAAATGTCAAAGTTCTAGCAACAGGCTGTACATTAGGTTGGCAGCAGCTAGCAACAGCCTTTTTAGCGAGTGGCTGTCAATCCTATTTAGCACCTGATGATTATATTGACGGCAATGCGAATCTTATGTTTGTTATTCGTTATTTTTATGAAATCATCACCAATCAAAAAAGTCAGCAGGAGGCGTTTGACCTTGCGCAAGCCATTGACTCTGAAACAGCCATGTACAAGCTTTATGTAGCAAATTAAAAGATCGTAGCAACAGATGATTGCTACGATCTTGTGTATTTATGATTGGTTTCTTTCTAGCATGGCCTCTGTAAAAGCTTGAGACTCCCCTTTTGCTATACTTAATGTTTGCCATTCAGAGCCCTTTACTTGTTTCGCAATATAAATAATTTGACCAACATGCTGTGCATAATGAGCCATTTGTCTCTCAATGGCATCGATCACAGCTAGCTGCTCTCCTCTAATGGTAACATGCCTCTCCAAATCAGATTCGCTTAAACTCGCCAAAGTATCTAAAAAGACTTGCCAGCCCTTTTCCCAAACTGCGATAATAGATTCTTTTGTATGAAGACTATCCATAAACTCATCATCCCGATTTCTTGTAGCCTTCTCACCATCTGTCGTTAAAAAATTCGTCCAACGTGAAATCATATTGCCACTAACATGCTTCACAATGACAGCTATATTATTAGATTCTTCATTATACGCCCAGTGCAGCTGTTCCTCTTCTAATTGGGCAAGAGCCTTATCCCCTAACTCTTTCACATTTTGGAATCTCTTTTGAACAACCTGTAAATAGGTTTGCGCAATCGTTGTCATTGACCCCCATCCCTTCTTTTCTATCATTTTACAATAGGATGAGCTAATTGCCAGAAATAAATTTTCTTACGATGGCTACCATTTTTTCTTGGACTTCTTCTTGATCACCATTTATTCGATAACCAATATGATAAACATATCCGTTATCATACGTATAAAATTCATTAGCACTGGTTGTAGTCATTCGAAAGACTCGCTTATCTGCCTCATCATAATCATAGTATATATATGCAAAACCTCGGTCTGGAGTCATCTCTCGATAATACAAAGGGTTCAAAAAATTAAAGCCTACATTCTTGAGGTTACTCCCCTCAATGTTCTCAATATTTTCTGTAAGTTTACGGTTAGCTAATGGGTTACGCTCTACGTTCGTAATTGTAAAATGAATATACTGCAAATCTACACCTGCAAGAGATTTTTCTTTAAAGCTAAATTGAAATTGCGTTTGTAGGCTACCATCTTTCATATCTGAAGTTACCGCATAGACCTCCTGAATATTTGCTTGAAACGGCAGATCTTTAGGCTCAATTAGATGGACTGCATCCCCCATTGTAGATGCTACTTCTTGCATAGCCCCGAAACCTTGAAGCGGAGCATAATACTTGATATTTTCTCGGTGATTGAGTGAATCGGCAATTTGAAAATACTGACTGTATGTTGTAGCAGTTCCATCTACCTCTGTCTGAAATAATTCAGTGAATGTAGGTACTTCCCCTTCATCCGTTACCTCAGTCGCCAATTGATTCATTGGTTGTATTGCTTGCCACGCAATAAATAGTAAGAGCGAACAAGTGATCAACATTGTGACTGCACGATATGTCCACTTTGTCTTGGATGGATGTGTTTGCTGTTGGATTTGTTGTCGAACGTTTTGAATGATCGCCTCTTTATGAGCTGTGACATCCTTCAAAATATGCATTGTATGCTTATCCATGGAAAAGTACCTCCCATTCGATATTTTGTAAATCTACTTTTAAAAGCTCTTTCCCTTTTTTTAAACGTGATTTCACCGTACCTTCAGGAATCTCAAGTAATTCAGCAATTTCTTTAATTGTCATTTCCTCTAAGTAATAATAGACAATCGCTTCTCGTGGCTTAATGGGTAACCGTAAAATTGCTTCATCTAATAAATCTTGTTCATCCTGAAGAATAAGTGTATCCTGCAAGACCGACTTTTGTTTGGTAAAAAATTTATGCTGAAATGTAATTTTTCGATATGCCCAGCTTTTTAAGTAATCCTTACATTTATTAATCGTCATGCGTGCCAAGTAAGCCTTCATTTCTCCTCGTTCTTCATAATGTTTTTGATGGTAGAATTTAATAAAAACATCCTGCACAATATCCTCGGCTAGTTGTAAATCCTTTGTATAGTAATAAGCAATTCGAAATAATTGCTCCGTATGTATAGCCATTAGTTGCTCTAATTTTTCGTTATCAGACATGCTTGTCCCTCCTTCTATACTATAAACGATGCTCAACTAGAAAAAGATTATTTTTCCAGAACAAAAAACCGTCTCTTAAGTCCGAGACGGTTTATTGCTTTTTATAAATTTTCATCAATATATGTTTCGATATCAGAAGCTATCGTATCAATTGGGACATCTTCAATATTTTCAGCATAGCCATTATACATTTTGACGATAACACCATCTTTATCGACTAAGAAAAATTGATTACCATGTATGACTTGATCACTGTTAGGGTCGTTTTTCACTAAAATTTTGGTATTTTTCACAGCAAATTGTTCAATATATTTTTGTGAATATCCTGTTAGAAGGTTCCATTTTGATTCATCTGGTACATTGTATTTACTAAGATAATCGGCTAACACCTCTGGTTTATCCACATCTGGATCTACTGAAAAGGCAACAATATGATAATCCTCTACTCCTTTTTTCTGGAGCTTTTCTTGCACTTGTGCCATATTCAATGACATGGGCGGACAAATCGACACACAGTTCGTAAATATATACATGCCGATCCAAGGCTTGCCTTTCAAACTTTCTAGTGAAATCGTTTCACCACGTTGATTTACATGTTCAAATTCGGGTATTTCCAGGCTATAATCTGCTTTAAATTTTGAATTTCCACATGCTCCTAGCACGGATGCACAAGTCAGCAGTAGAACTAGCCCTAGTAATTTACGTTTCATGGTCAACACTCTCCCTAACCTTACACTATCCTCATCCTAACGTAGGTTGTAAGCGTTGACAAGAACTACTAAGTGACAGCTTTCGTACATCTTTGTGAAATGGATTTCATTTTAACGAAACGAGTGCAGCATGAATCGCATCCAGCTTTACTTCGACGCGGTGCAACAAATAAAATGACACTAAAATCGGAAAACCGATATCGGATATCATGTTTAACCACTGTTCCATTAGGTCTCCTCTCCTCTCTCCTACGGTAAA
>NZ_DAMDAY010000124.1:11633-13309 GCF_032093475.1 Lysinibacillus sp.
CGGTAAAAAATGGCCTTTGCAGTTCCAATTGCAAAGGCCATCGATGAATTATTCTGTTGCTACATCAAATTCCGTTACTTGACGATCTACAAGGCGTGCCCCCTTAATGGCAGACAAAGCCCCTACCTGTCCGGCAAATACATTTTTCGCCACAATCGTTTCCATTGCCTGCTGAATTTCAGCCACTGAGACATTGGGCTTTGGAGCATCAATCGTTAATGTTGTCGTTTTACCATCCACTGTTGCAAATTGTAACTCTAATACTTGTGCCATGCTGTAATCCCCCCTTAAGATATATCGCTTGTTTCTTGCTTAGCAATGCTAGACAAAGTCTGTGATGAAAGACTTGCAATAGCATGCGCCACAGCTAGTAAATCATTCGCACTATGTGTGTTGTTAAGATTACGATACGATTTTGTTGTGAATTTCGGTTCATTTTGCTCATCATAGCCATCTTCATACTTGAGACGCAGAGTTGCACTAATAAAGTTAACGTTTGCCATCTAACGTCACCTCCCTTCTTGCACACTATATAAAGATGAATTGCTAAAAAAGGGACATTATAGGATGAATTTTTTTTCGGAAGCTCTTATAATAGAGTGAGAGAAGGCAAAGAGGTGAACGATTTGTTACAAGGTTGGTTTTTATGGTTTATTTTATTTTGGGTTGTCGTCCTCATTTCATTGATGGCTATTGGCGGATTCTTTATGTTCCGTAAATTTTTAAAAGCATTACCTAAGCAGGATGGAAAATCTGACTTAGATTGGCAGGAATATTATTTAGATAAAACAATTCACTTATGGGGACAAGCTGAAAAGGACTTACTCTATGAGCTAGTAAGTCCAGTACCTGAGCTCTTTAGACAAGTAGCAAAGGAAAAAATCGCAGGCAAAATCGGTGAGCTCGCTTTAGAGGAAAAAGCAGCTGCCATTAACAATGACCTCATTATTCGTGGCTATATCCAAGCAACACCCAAGCGCGATCACAAATTTTTACGCAAAAAATTAGAACAAATGCAAATTGACATCGCCCCATACGAACACTTATTTGAATGATTATGAAAACGCTGCACATCCATTTTGTGCAGCGTTTCCTTTTGTTATGGCATGCTTGCTGGCTATCGAGTTGTATCCTTCCTTCTGAGGGTTTTATCCGCTACTTTTGCTGTTTTATCCACCACTTTAGCCATTCTATCCGCTACTTTTGCGATTCTATCCACGCTTCTCGGCGCTATCCTTCCCTTTGCAGGTTTTATCCGCTACTTTTGCTGTTTTATCCATCACTTTTACGATTCTATCCCCTTCTCTTGGCTCTATCCTTCACTTTGCGGGTTTTATCCGCTACTTTTGCTGTTTTATCCATCACTTTAGCGATTCTATCCACCACTTTTGCGATTCTATCCCCTTCTCTTGGCGCTATCCTTCTCTTTGCAGGTTTTATCCGCTACTTTTGCTGTTGTATCCATCACTTTAGCGATTCTATCCACGCTTCTTGGCTCTATCCGTCACTTTCCCGTTGCTATCCACCACATTTGGGGTTCTATCCACCACCTTTGCCTTGCTATCCCACGCTTCAATCCACCCCATAAGAGTGCGATCCAACACCTCTTCACGCTTATGAGCATAATCAGAACCACCAGTCTAACTGGTGGTTTGCTCTACGCGTGAAACGCTGGG
>NZ_DAMDAY010000125.1:0-13248 GCF_032093475.1 Lysinibacillus sp.
GATGTGCTAGGCATCAGGTTTTTTCTTTGTTCTTGTTATCTTTAGAAAAATTGGGGAAAACTAAAGCTCAAAACAGCTATCAAAGGTGTGTTGAAATGAAAAGAGCCGTATTTTTAGATCGTGATGGTGTCATCAATGAAGTACTAACGAATCGTGTAAAATTCGTGAATAAGCCGAAGGATCTGTATTTTTTGCCACATGTACCTGAAGCGATAAAAAAGCTAAATAAGCATTTTGATTATGTTTTTGTCGTGACAAATCAAGGTGGCGTAGGTTTAGGTTTTATGAAGGAAAGTGGCTTGCAAAAAATACATGAGCATATGGTGAAGGAGTTAAAGAAAAAGGGAGCAACCATCCACGAAGTCGTTTATTGTCCGCATAAGCCAAAGTCTGGCTGTGCTTGCCGAAAGCCCAATAGTAAATTAATTGTGGATCTAGGGAAGAAATATAATATTGATTTATCAAAATCCTATATGGTAGGAGATACCGATACGGATATTATGGCAGGAAAACGAGCGGGAACAAAGGGTGTATTCCTAGGGGAACAAGACCCATTAGCTGATGCTGTCTTTCCAGATTTAATTAGCGCTGCGCAATGGATTATTAAGGATGCAACGGCTTAATATTATGATGAAAAAGAAGTATAAATCATAAAAAAAAGGATAATTTATGACTGGAGGTGATCATATTGGCAAAGGAAAAACGTAATAAAAAGCCATTAGATCGAGAGGAATATGGGTTTGGCTTTGATTTAAGTGTAGATGATTTAGCTGTCATTGGTCAAAATGAGCAAGCGAAAAAACAAAATGATAATGAAAATAAAGACAAGCCACATAATAAAGATAATCCATCCACTTTAAATAAATAGCTATAAGTAAAAAGACTATAAGTAAAAAGATTTCGCAATAGCTTAGAGCTGCGAAATTTTTTTATGCCATATATAAACACCCCGTAGTCGTTAAAAGTTGTTTCTAACGTTTACGGGGCAGTTTATAAAAGGTGTTAGTTCAATAATTCACGTAAATATTCTCGTAATTCGACTGTTTCTTCCTCTGTGCGATTATACACATGTTCTAAATAACCTGGTTCTTCTACATCATCAGGGCCGATAATAGCAAAGCGACCAAATTGGATATCCATGACAAGTACTTTCCCAAAGAAGCGGCCTGATTGTAAAATAGCTAAATCATAACGTAACTTTTTCCCAGCAAAACTAACAAAGCGTGTTTTTGTATCTTCGACATCATCATATAAAAAAAAACGTTCCATCTTTTAATCTCCTTCCAATCCTATAGTTATGGTACTATAGAAGAGAAAAGACTATCAACTTTTAATGATTTGAATGGGGGCTTTCCTTGTGTATTTTGTAGATCGTAATAAAATCACAAAAAATTTACAGTACTTAGATGGGCTATTAGCAATTTTGGAGTCAGAGGATAACTGGCTTCAAAATGATATAAAGAAATTAGCTATCGAGCGAATTGGACACAACATTATGGAGTCAATGATGGATGTAGGAAATTTAATGATTGACGGTTTCATTATGCGCGATCCAGGAAGCTACGAGGATATTATTGATATTTTAGTCGATGAAAAAGTTGTAGCTGCTGAAATGGAAGCACCATATAAAGCCGTTGTGGGCTTGCGTAAAATGCTTGTACGCGAGTTTATAGATGTAGATATCCAAGAGGTTATCAATGTATTAACAGACAATTTATCAGCTCTTAAGCAATTCTCGCCAGCGGTCCATAATTATTTAACAAATGAATTAGGGCCAGTTTCTGCATTTTTGCCAGAGGATCATCAATGAAACAATATAAAGCCTATTGTTTTGATTTAGATGGCACTGTCTACCGTGGGAAGGAAGGAATTCCTTCTGCGGTTGCTTTTATTCATCGTTTACAGCAAGCAGGAATCGAGCCATTCTATGTAACAAATAACTCTTCGAAGACGCGAGAACAACTGCAAGAAGCTTTATTGTCTATTGGTATAAAGGCACCATTAGAGCATATTTATTCAAGTGCATTGGTAACAGCAAAGTATGTGGCACTTAATTTTCCAGGTAAAAAAGTAGCCATGATGGGTACAGATGGTATTCGACAGGCATTACTTAATGAAAATATTGTGCCTGTTGAGGATGAGCCGGATGTATTTGTTATGGGGATTGATCGTACGCTTGATTATATGGCGCTAGCTAGAGCTACGATTTTTGTCCAAAAGGGAGCCGTTTTTGTTGCTACTAATCAAGATATTAAATTCCCAACCGAATATGGTTTCTTACCCGGTAATGGTTCCTTTGCTCGCTTAGTAGGTGAGGTTGCTGATGTTGAACCAATCTACATAGGTAAGCCATCACCAGCCATGCTAGAAATGATCGCTATAGAGCATCGCTTTACTAAAGAAGATATGGTAATGATCGGTGATAATTATGATACGGATATTATGTGTGGCATTAATTTTGGCTGTGACACCATCCACGTAAATACTGGCGTTACGCCTACCAAGGTTGTTCTAGAGAAAGAAAGTCGACCTACATATGTAATGGATGTATTAAAGTAATAAAAGGATGTTTATGCTGTTTTAGCATAACATCCTTTTTATTTGTTCAAATTTATTCATATAGGTATTTAAGAAAAACTACCATAATGGATTTTCTTCAATAAACTGATAAATGGCTTTTGTTAATGCATCGGGAGAATCAGCTTCGACTAATTCACCGTTTACAATGGCATAAAAAGATTCTGAGCACTTTGTACAATAACTGAGGCAGCCATATTCTAAAACGTCGATGTTCGGGTCGCGTTCGAGTACTTCATAAGTTGCTTGAGAGCCATTTGCTAAATTACTAATACAAAATTCAACCATTGGATTCATCCATGTCACCTCACCAAAGTAATGCTACTCGGTTTTACGATTTTCGTCAATTATTTAAGTTTAAGGTAAAGGAACGTTTTTTTATAACAGATAAAGGGAAAATCGTTAGTAATTACGTATAAAAACGTGCGAAATCAACAAGTTCTCGTTTGTTTTGTGAAATCTTTCACAAAATTTCATTCTGATATTGTGAAACTTCTCACAATCAGTTATACTCGTTTGTGGATACTTTGTGAACAATTATTAAAAGAGACATAAAAGGAGACTATTATGGGAAAATTAGTACTTTTAGGTGGCGGCTACGGCAATATGCGTGTCATGCTTCGTCTATTAAATAACCTGCCATTAGACAGAGAGGTAGTTATAGTAGATAGAGCCCCATTCCATAGTTTAAAAACTGAGTTTTATGCATTAGCAGCAGGGACTGCAACAGATAAAGAAATTCGTGTAAGCTTCCCAGAACATGAACGTTTAACAGCTATATATGGTGAAGTCGTTGAAATTAATCGTGCGGAAAAAGTAGTCATTTTAGAAGACGGACAACGTATTGAATATGATGATTTAGTCATTGGTCTAGGTTGTGAAGATAAATATCATGGTGTACCAGGTGCTGCAGAGAACACATACAGCATCCAAACAATGGGACAATCTCGTGCTACATTCCAAGCACTTTGTGGTTTACCGGCTGGATCTACAGTGGGAATTGTAGGGGCTGGCTTAAGTGGAATTGAGCTTGCAAGTGAGCTACGTGAAAGTCGTTCAGATTTAAAAATAAAATTATTTGACCGTGGTCAACGTATTCTAAAGGATTTTCCAGAAAAACTAAGTAAATACGTCAAGGATTGGTTTGTAAAACATAATGTAGATGTCGTTGCCAATTCTAATATTACAAAAGTGGAGGCAGGTAAAATTTTCAATCATGATGATGAAATTTTACTTGATGCTGTCGTATGGACTGCTGGGGTTCAACCTGTCAAAATCGTTCGTGACCTAGATGTTGAGAAGGATAAACATGATCGACCTCTTGTAACGCAATACTTTAATGTACTTGATGATGAGCATGTCTATGTTGTAGGGGATTGTGCTGCATCAGATTTGCCACCAACAGCCCAATTGGCTGAGGAACAAGCGGAGCAAATCGTGAAAGTACTTCGTATGCGTTGGAAAGGTGAGCAATTACCAGAGAAAATGCCGGATATTAAATTAAAAGGCTTTATGGGAGCTCTTGGTAAAAAACAAGGCTTTGTGTATTTAGCTGATACAACAGTAACAGGTCGTATCGCTCGCTTGATGAAATCAGGATTACTATGGTATTACAAACGTCAAAATGATTAATTAGTTGAAAGGGATTGTTTCAAAATCATTTTGAAACAATCCCTTTGCCTTTGCTATACCGTTTCGTCTGGAACAAAGCCTAAGTTTTCAAGTGCTGTAAATACAGGCTTTAACTGGACATAGCCTTCTCCAACAACCTCATTATTAATAAGGACAAGAGGGTAGAAGAACTCATCTTCTTGAATACGTGTCGCATATTCTTGGTCGCGGTCATTCTCAATTGGACCTTCAATATCGATATAGCGAATATCGTATGCTTGATCTGGATATTTGCGATTGATGGCTGCTTGTAGCCACTCATATGTATCCTTTGAAGATGGGGCATTGACACAGCTAGCACAGATGACAGCTGTTCCATAAATTTCAATCATAGGTTTCGTTGGTTGCATAGTATTTACTCTCCTTGTGATTCATTATTGGATTTTTTCTGTTGCTAACATTATAATCATTATAAGGAAAGGAGTCGAGATAAATGGCAGAAGCAACAATTAATGACCAAGTTCAAGAGGTATTAGATAAATTACGTCCCTTCTTACTACGTGACGGTGGAGACTGTGAATTAGTAGATGTAGAGGATGGCGTTGTTAAACTACGTTTATTAGGTGCTTGTGGTAGTTGCCCAAGTTCTACGATTACGCTAAAAGCTGGTATTGAACGTGCTTTATTAGAAGAAGTACCAGGTATTGTGGAAGTAGAGCAAGTATTCTAAGTCATCATAAAAGTCTAGCTGATCGCCAGCTAGAACTTTTTTAATTATTACACATGACGTGCATGTTCTTTTTCCTTACGTATAATAGCCCATTGTTCTTTCGCCATATCGATAATTTTTGCTTCGCCACCTGAGCTTTGCTTTTCAATAACTCTTGAAAGGAAGCGTGTGGCATTTTCAATATCCCCTATTCGTCTAGATAGTTCAGCAATCATATACATAATACGAACAGCTGACATTTGTGTGGAGCTATAATCTTCAGTTGAGTAAGATTCCATATAATGATCACGTGCTAACTTCATAAAGCGTTCCTCTTGTCCACTATTGTTCAAAGAACGATAAAGCCATGCAAGTCGTAAAGCTAATCCAGCAATTGCTACATTTTTTTCCTTTTTAATTGTGCCACAGAGAAAGGCAAGTTTATAAGCTTGAATCGCCTGAAATACAGTACGTTCACCTTTGAAATCATGGTGCACCCATTTTTCCGTAATTTGTGTGCGTATGACATCCTGGATACCTGGTGCAAAATATTTTGTGAAGTCTTCTGTAAAGGAAAAGCCGCAATGCTCACAAACAAAGACATTGTAATAAAGCGCATTCACATCATCTGAATAAATTGGCTGGAAATCTGTTTCTGTATGATCTACCTTGATAAACTTAGAGCGAACTTTTAACGTTGGAAATTCTTTCTTACAATTCAAACACTGAATTTGTTTTTCATAATATGGTGAAATCTCCATATATATTACCCCCTGCATAGAAGTCGTTGTAACTATTATACCAATGGTGTTTTTATAAACATGAATAAAATGAACTAATAAAGTGAAGAATATTAGAATTATGACTAAAAATCGACTTGAAGCTGAATGTTTGTCATACAATGGTCAAAATTGATAAGATAATACGTAAGAAGGAAGGTGATTGGGATGACAAGTACAAAGCAAGTTATTGAAATTACACAAGCTGCTGGCTTTCATATTAATGAAATGATGGAGCATAATGAAGAGCAAGGTTCTTTTTTACGCGTAGTAGTAAATGGTGGTGGCTGTAGCGGGCTATCCTATGGCATGCATTTTGATCAAGAGAAAAAAGTAGATGATTTTGAAGATGTACAGCATGGTTTAACAATTCTTGTTTCCCGTGAAGATGCGCCGATTTTGATGGGAACAAAAATTGACTATAAACAATCGCTAATGGGCGGTGGCTTCACAATCGATAATCCAAATGCCATTGCATCATGTGGCTGTGGTACGTCTTTCAGAACAGCAAAGCGTGAAGGTACACCTGAGGTTTGTGAGTAATTCATTGAACAGACAATAGGATGTCATGCTTACGTAATGATACCAACGAGTTGATCGTTGGTTTAACGAATATTTGAATATGAATGCTAACCTGCGCTTTCTTCCGTATTGAAATAACGGAGGGGAGCGTTTTTTACTATGAACTGCCCCTCCTTGTTTAGTTAAACACAAGTCCTTTTGTTCAAAACAACAATATATCTAAAATTTATAATACCAAAAAATTGCTAGTTCATTGGCTGATGGAAAGTTTGAATAAAGCATTGTATCAACGGCACCAATAACAAAATTATTTTTAGCATAAAAATAACAAGCGGATACATTAATATCTTGTGTTTCAAGCATCAGTCCACATAAATTGTTTTCCTTAGCCCATTTCATTGCTTGATTGATTAATGCCGTTCCAACACCATTTTTTCTATAAGCACTCTTAACAGCAATATCTTCAATAAGTCCATACCCATTCCAGTTCGAACAGAGCTTTATTTGTCCAACACAGTTGTTGTCCACGTAATAAAAAAATACAGCTTTCATATCATCTTCAATATAACTGATGTCTATTTCATCATCTTCGTACTTCTTAACGTATGGTTGAGTAAATATTTCTTCTGTATAGCTCCAAACATTATTCTCTAAGGTCGGTATAATTCTACCAGAGACCATGAAACCCTCGTTGGATTTATTAAAGTCTTTCATATTTAGATGATTCATTTTAATGATCATTATAATCTCCTTCCTATAGCAAGTAAAAATACCTATTGTGAATTGTAACAAGGTATCATATATAATGGTAGGAATATGGTAATTTATTATAGAGGGAATGTTTTTTGCTAAATAATAGAGGAGATGAGAATCATACAACTGTTTAAAATTACTTCAGGTGCAGTAGTAGTAGATCATCAGAATAAAATCCTTTTAAAGAAAGATCCGATTAGGGGGTGGGAGTTACCGGGTGGTTGTGTAGAAAAGAATGAAACGTTTAAAGAAGCGGTTATTAGAGAAGTAAAAGAGGAAACGGGAATAGATATTGAAATTATAAAATTTTGCGGCGTTTCACAGGAAGTAAAGAGTAATGTCTGTAATATGTGGTGGATCGGAATGCCGATTAGTGGTACATGTCAAACAAGTAATGAAAGTTTAGAGGTTGGTTTTTTCGATTTGGAGACAGCATTCATACTTATCGAAAATGAAAATTTCAAAAGAGAACTCATAACTTGTTTAAATAATAATAGAGACCCAATTTACATTGAATAAGGAGGTTAGGCATGAAGCGGCTTTTTGCGGGATTGTTGTTCACTGTTCTATTAATGGGATGCTCTGATGATGAGCGTATGACTGTCAGTCCAACTTTTAAACTACCTGTGACTTTTGACGATGGGACTGAAGGTGAATATGTGTTAATTGGAAAAGAAGGAAGGCTTGGTTTTTTAATTGGTTCAGGAAAGAAAGGAGAGTCTGAGGTTCAACCGATTGTACATGGAAAAGCTAATAAGTATATGTGGCACTTTTGGGGAAAGAAGGAAGGACTAGAGGGCCCATTAAAGATTATAGGGATTGATGAAGAGGGAAAAGAACATAAAATATTAAAAGATTCTAATGGGAAGGTTTGGGCTTATTCTAATCAAATTGGGTTAAGTCCGAACAATGGTGATACACATTTTCCTACTTTAATGGATTTCCCGTCAGCTGGGGTATGGGAGTTACATGTTTACATCGGCGAGTCTCTCTTTGATGAAATAGCAGTCGATGTACAATAAAAAAGCTTCTTTCATTGATGTTCAATGGAAGAGGCCTTTTTAATGTGGATTAGCCGTAAAATTCAGAATAAATGCTTCATTCCATTGAAAGCAAGCAGGTATAATAGGGAGATAGAGGTGAAGCTTATGAGAAAAGATCGAGGGAAAATATGGTTAGGTGTATCCGGTGTTACAGTTAACGAGCATGGGCAATGGTTAGTTGTTAAAAAGGCGTATAGTGGACTGAAGGGACGTTGGTCCTTGCCAGCGGGATTTGTGAATGCGGGTGAAACAGTAGATGAGGCGGTCATTCGTGAAATCAAAGAAGAAACTGGAATCGATTGTAAAGTATCGGGCTTAATTGGATTTAGAACAGGTGTTATCCGTGATGATATTAGTGATAATATGGCCATATTCTATTGTCATATGCTAGATGCGCGACAGCAGGTTACCATTCAGGAAAAAGAAATATTAGAAGCGAAATGGTTGTATCCACAGGAACTAGCACAAGATGAAACGACCTCTGTGATGTTAAAGGAAATGGCATCCAATCAATTTGAAAAACATCAATTAGAAGCGATCGAGGGAATTAATCCTGGGGATATTTTTGGTTATACTTCCTATCGATTGTTCTTTAAAAAATGATAGGGCTTCAGGAGGGAACCTATGATGGAGCTATTTTTATTTATGTTAGAGCGAGTCGGGCTGATCATTGTGTTTGCCTTTTTAATGTCAAGGTGGCGACTGTTTCGAGAGAAGTTGTTTCAGGAGCAAGGAACGAAGGAAAAAATATGGCTTATTATCATCTTTAGTAGCCTATGTATTATCAGTAGTTATACAGGGATTAAAATTGAAAGTGGTACCATCCATCCTTTAAATCAGATGATACATAGTACGATCAATGCAGAGGAGGCCATTGCCAATACGAGATTAATCGGTGTCGCCATTGCGGGTATTTTTGGTGGACCTCTTGTTGGTGTTTGTGTAGGTATTATTGCAGGTATTCATCGTATTACACTAGGGGGCTTTACAGCAATAGCATGTGGTGTTTCGACGATTCTAGCTGGTTTTATTACAGGTGGTTTAAGTAAACGTTTCAAAATACGGCAAACCTTCTCCTATAAGAAAGCTGTCATCATTGGAATCTGCGCGGAAACGATACAGATGATGGTGATTTTAGTAGTCGCGAAGCCATTTGAACAGGCCTTGCAGTTAGTATCATTAATTGCGATGCCTATGATTTTAATGAATGCCTTTGGGATATTTTTGTTTTTCATGATTATTAAAACGTTTATTGATGAAGAGGAGCGGACGAAGGCATTACAAACACATCAGGCTTTTTCTATTGCCCAACAAACCATTGAGCATTTTCGAAAAGGCTTAAATGAAGAATCGTGCCAAACGGTTGCTGAAATTATTAAAAGAGAAATAAAAGTAGATGCGGTCGCTATTACTGACAAAAATGGCGTGTTAGCACATGTTGGAGTTGGTGAGGATCATCATTTAATACATCGTGAAATAATGACGGCTTTGACGAAACGGGTATTAGAGGAAGGCAAAATTTTAATGGCTACATCTGAACAGGAAATTCAATGTCCACATGAAGGGTGTCCATTAAGTGCTGCCATTGTCCTACCATTGAAGGTGCAGCATCGAACAGTAGGAAGCTTGAAGCTTTATTTCACTAAAGCAGATTCTTTGACAGGGGTGAAGAAGGAATTGGCGGAGGGTTTAAGTAGACTATTCTCCTCACAGCTTGAATATGCTGAAAGTGAACAACAACGGAAATTATTAAAGGATGCTGAAATTAAAGCGCTACAAGCACAAGTCCATCCCCATTTCTTCTTTAATAGCCTTAATACTATATCAAGCTTAATTCGAACAGATGCGGATGAGGCGCGAGCTTTATTAATCAAGCTTAGTACATTTTTTAGAAGCAATCTGCAGGGCGCACGACAAATGCTCATTCCATTGAAGAATGAAATTGATCATGTTGAAGCTTATTTATCCATTGAGCAAACAAGGTTTCCAAATCGCTATGAAGTTGAATTTATAATGGATGAAACACTCTTTGATGTACAAATCCCTCCATTTACCTTACAGCCACTCGTCGAAAATGCTATTTACCATGCCTTTAAAAATCGTAAGGAAGGCAAAATTTATGTCAAAGTACAACGCGTGAACGACAAACTATTGCTATTGACCGAGGATAATGGCTGTGGCATGAGGAAGGAACAGGTGAAACAACTGGGCAAACGTATTATGGAATCGGAACATGGGACAGGCACGGCGTTATGGAATATTTATCAGCGAATACATGAAATTTACGGTTCTGAGGCTGATTTTCATATAACAAGTACGTTAGATGTAGGAACAAAAATTATGATTCAACTGCCGTTAAAGGCGACTAGATGGGAGTAGACGAAATTGAATGTATATATTGTTGATGATGAACCATTAGCAAGGGCTGAGCTACGTTATTTGTTAGAGCAAACAGCTTTAGTCAATGTTTGTGGTGAATCTGAAAATCTAGAGGAATTTTACAAAGAATCACAGCTTGAAGAGGTAGATTGTGTATTTTTAGATATTGAATTAGGGATGAATAATGGTCTTGATTTAGCCAGACAGCTTTTGCTAAATGAACAGAGACCTGAAATTATTTTTGCTACGGCCTATGATGACTATGCATTACAGGCATTTGAAGTGAATGCATTTGATTATATTTTGAAACCCTTTGAGGCACAGCGGGTACAAATAGCTGTAGAAAAGTTAATAGCTAAAAAACGAGCTGCTCAGGTAAAAACATTGGAAGAAATAAAGGGGTCACAGTTGGATAAGCTTGATAAATTAACAGTTTTTATCAACGATCGAATTTTATTAATAAAAGTACAGGATATTTTATATTGTACATCTGAAGATAGTAAAACAGTTGTGGTGACAGAACAAGGAAGATTTTTTGCTTCCGAGTCATTAGCAGCCTTAGAAAAGAGGCTATCGTTCAAAGGCTTTGTGCGTGTCCACCGTGCGTTTATAGTCAATTTAGAGCATATTGTGGAATTGGAGCCTTGGAGCAATTCTAAATATAATTTAATCTTGCATAACAGACATTCAATTCCTGTAAGTAGGCTGTATATGAAGGATGTTCGAAAAATTTTCGACCTCTCAAAATAGTTGCATTTCAACAATAGAATACTACCTTTCAACATTGATTTCTGACATTTCAATTAATTTTGTGAATAATGTGGACATTCCTTTGCTATGATGTGAAAAAAAGTAAAAGGGGTGTTGAGATGAATGCGATTACAATTGTGATAGGCTCGATTTGTATTTTAATGATCAGCTATCGTTTGTATGGCATTTTCTTTACAAAGAAGGTGCTCAAAATAAAAGATGATACGCCCACACCCGCCCACGCTTTGGAAGATGGTAAGGACTATGTTCCGACGAATAAATGGGTAACATTTGGGCATCATTTTGCAGCAATTGCCGCAGCAGGACCTTTAGTTGGACCAATTTTGGCTGCACAGTTTGGATATTTACCTGGACTACTCTGGTTATTAATAGGAGCGGTAATTGGTGGGGCAGTCCATGATGCAGTTGTGCTATTTGCTTCCATGCGTCATGGTGGTAAATCATTATCGGAAGTAATGAAGGAGGAGCTTGGTCCTATTGCGGGCTTCTGTACAGGCCTTGCGATGCTATTTATTATTACGATTACAATGGCTGGCCTATCGATGGTAGTGCTAGGTGCATTAGAACGCAACCCATGGGGGACATTTGCAGTAGGGATTACTATTCCTATCGCCATGCTCGTGGGGATTGCCTATCGTAAAACAGGTAATTTAATTGTTACGTCAACTATTGGCTTTATTTTATTAATGATTGGTGTATTTGTAGGACCGCTTATTCAAGGTACAGCTTTTGGTGAATTTTTAACATTTGATCGTGATACGTTAGCAATTATCCTACCGATCTATGCATTTTTCGCTGCAGCTTTACCTGTGTGGCTATTATTAGCTCCACGTGATTATTTAAGTAGTTTCATGAAAATTGGGGTATTCATTGCGTTAATTATTGGTGTCTTCTTCGTCAACCCTGCTATTCAATTCCCACCATTTACGGAGTTTATTCATGGTGGTGGGCCAGTAATTGCAGGTCCTGTCTGGCCGTTTGTATCCATCACAATTGCTTGTGGTGCCATTTCTGGTTTCCATGCTTTTGTAGGATCAGGTACAACGCCTAAAATGATTGACCGTTGGGAAGATATACGTATTGTAGGCTTTGGCGCTATGTTAGTAGAATCTTTAGTAGGTGTAATGGCATTAATTGCTGCAACGGCACTTCATCCAGCAGATTATTTTGCGATTAATTCAGCACCAGCTGTGTTTGCTACATTAGGAATGGAGCCTGTTCATTTACAAACCTTATCACAAAGTATTGGCATGGACTTAGAAGGGCGCACAGGCGGAGCTGTAACACTTGCTGTCGGGATGACGGATATCTTTACAGGGATTCCATGGTTTGCGAACTTATCTTCTTATTTCTATCAATTTGTCATCATGTTTGAGGCTGTTTTCATTCTAACGGCAATCGATGCAGGAACGAGGGTAGCTCGCTACTTAATACAAGACTTTGGTGGCAATGTCTATAAACCATTAAAGCGTACTAATTGGGTGCCAGGAACAATTTTTGCTAGTGCACTTGCTTGCTTTATGTGGGGGTATTTATTGTATTCAGGCGATATTAGCTCCATCTGGGTATTGTTCGGAGTATCTAATCAGCTAATGGCAGCCATTGGTTTAGTATGTGGGGTGACGATGGTATTAAAGGTTGCTGATAAGCGAATCTATGCATTGACATGCTTTATTCCATTGGCTTATTTATACGTCACTGTTAATGTTGCCGGCTACTGGATGATTAAAAATGTATATTGGAATCCAGCAGCTGCAGGCTTCAATATGTTAAACGGTATTTTATCGGTTATTATGCTAATGCTCGGTCTATTAATTGTCATCACAGCCATTAAAAAGTGGGCCCAGCTTTGGAAATCACCTAAGTTTTTGTTAACCCAATCAACTTCATAAAGTAATAGTAGAACTATTGAAGATAAGTATTTATCTTCAATAGTTTTTTTAGTTAAAAAGGAAAGGAGTGAACACCCGCGGAAGAGAACCGAACACCCGCGGAAGAGAACCGAACACCCGCGGAAGAGAAGTGAATACCCGCGGAAGAGAAGTGAATACCCGCGGAAGAGAAGTGAACCCGCGGAAGAGAAGTGAACACCCGCGGAAGAGAA
>NZ_DAMDAY010000126.1:0-13149 GCF_032093475.1 Lysinibacillus sp.
GTTACTTAAAACTTTATTGATTACGTTTTGCTTGTTCAGTTTTCAAGGTTCATTTGTTTGCCGCTGTTTCAGCAGCAACTCTTATATAATATCACGTCTCATATAATGTGTCAACATAAATTTTTAATTTACTTTTGTTTCAATCAGTTATATTAGCGACTTTTATAAGTATACTACATTATTATCATAATGCAAGCTTTTTATAAAAAAAATATCAACGCTGTTATTCCAAATACACCCGGAATTCCTAAAACCGCAATCGTTAAGACTGAAAATAAATTAATCGGTACGTTATATCCTATATAACCTATACCTAAATGAATCATAAATAATAATAGAAAAGCAAATGCAAATCTAAACCAAAACACTGATAATCCTTCTAAAATTTTGCCTAGCTTAGCATGTCTTATTATTACATAAAGAAAAAGAAGCCCCACAGGAACACAAATACTCATAATTACTAACCAAGACATATGCTTGCCTCCTCAATAAAATAATTATGAAAGTTTATGTTTCCTGTTTTGCTTCTATGATTATTTAATAAGAACTATTTTATTAATACTCTACGAATTCTAGCTTCCTTAAATAAATAAAAATGGATACTCTCTGCTGTTTTACGTTGAGCAATAACCCCAAGGTCGTAGTCATCCATTAATTCTTCTATTATTTTTGCCTGCTGTAAATCCTCTTTTGTTGCCTTTATAAGATTCACAAGCTTATCATCGAATTCTTTTTTTAATTTCCCTTTACTACGGAAGAACATATTAATCCCTCACTCATAACTCGCGTCGACCTTCCATTGCTTTAGATAACGTTACCTCATCTGCATATTCTAGATCTCCACCTACTGGCAATCCATGCGCAATACGAGTTGTACGAATACCTGATGGCTTGACAAGGCGCGAAATGTACATAGCTGTTGCCTCACCCTCAATCGTTGAATTCGTAGCTAGAATAAGCTCTTGAACACTTTCATCTTGCAAACGCACTAATAAGGAAGCAACATTAATATCCTCTGGGCCGATGCCATCCATTGGCGAAATTGCTCCCTGAAGTACATGGTACATGCCGTTATAGTCACGCATTTTTTCCATTGCAATAACATCTTTTGTATCTTGTACAACACAAATAATAGAATGATCTCGTTGCTTATCTGAGCAAATATGACATGGATCTACATCCGTTATATTGCCACAAACAGAACAGTAGCTCAGATTTCGTTTAGCATCAATGAGTGCTTTAGAGAAAGATAATACATCGTCTTCCTTCATTGATAACACAAAAAACGCCAGACGAGCCGCAGTTTTCGGCCCGATACCTGGCAATTTCATAAAACTATCGATCAATTTAGATATTGGTTCTGGGTAGTACATAATGAATACCTCCTAGAATGGAAGGTTTAAGCCTTGAGTGAATTTCCCCATTGTTGAATTCGTTTTTTCTTCTACTTTTTTCAACGCTTCATTTGTAGCGATAACAATTAGGTCTTGTAACATTTCGATGTCTTCAGGATCTACCACAGATTCATCAAGATTTACGGATACAACCTCGCGCTGACCTGAAACAGTTACTTTTACCATGCCGCCGCCTGCAACACCCTCAAATTGCTCAGCATTTAATGCTTCTTGAGCCTCCATCATTTCCTTTTGCATTTTTTGCATCTTTTTCATCATACCTTGCATATTTCCCATTCCACGCATAAATGTTTTCCTCCTAAAAATTTAATCTTCAATAATTTCAACAAAGTCTTTACCAAAGAGTTTTTCAGCCTCTGTCACAAGTGGGTCTTGTGAAGCAAGAGGTTGAGCATCGTCGATAAATGGTTCTTCTGGCATTTCTGCCGGTGGTGGCTCTAATAATTCCTCCCCATGTTCTGAAGCCGTTAATGTTTTCTTTTGCTGCAGACCATGATCACGAATAAATTCTTCACGCATCTTTAACCAGGATTCTTCCGGTATACAAAGCATCTCGTACATTGTGCCAGTTTGTCCCGCAATTAGTTGTGTAAAGTGAGCCTTTAAAGATTGGTTATCAGCAACCATCTGACAATGAATATCATACTTGAATTTTAACACAAAAGCACTCGAAGATGCCGCAACAGGCTCGGCTTCTGCCAAAAGAGCAGATTGTGATTTTTGCATTTGACTTAATGCTTGCGCCCACACCGATTTTATACGTTGCACATCTTGTTTTGTTGCATCTTTTAGTATTTCTTGAATACGACCAGTCGGTGCTTTATAGCCATTCGGACTTTTAGCACGAGGCCGCTGCTCTTTTTGGGCTGGTGATGTTTGTGCTGGTGCCCCAGTTTGCAATTGTAAGGATAATTGCTGAACCATCTGCTCAAGCGCAACAATTTTTTGAGTGACCTCTGGGCTTTGCGTCATTTCATTGGTAGCCATCGTTGAATGGGCGACCCCTCCTGAAAACTGTACCATTTTAAGTAATGCTGTTTCTAAGTAAATTTTCGTATGGTGAGAGAAGCGCATCTCTTGCTGTGTTTTTGCGAGAATATCTATATAGCCATAAAGCATATCTGGCGCGAATTCATGTGCTAAAGTAAATACACGTTCCTCGGGGGACACAAGCTCTAAGAGTTCAGCTAAATCATCACTTGTTTGAAGTAATAATAAATCACGGAAAAAGGTAATTAAATCCTCCGAAAGACGCAAAGGGTCCTTTCCATCGGCTATAAGTTGCTCTAAAAGCGCAAGCATTTGTGCAACATCTTTCATCTTGAGTGCCTCAGCTAAATCATAGAAAACATCCTGACTAATTGAACCTGTAACTAACAACGTATCCTCAAGCTTTAACTTTTCTCCGCTGAAAGACACAACTTGATCCAATAAACTTAAAGCATCGCGCATTCCCCCAGCTGCAGATTGTGCGATAACCTTTAAGCCTTGTTCTTCATATGGTAAATCAATATCCTCTAAGACAACCTTCATTCGTTCAATAATATCATTTGTAGAAAGTCGCTTAAAATCAAAGCGCTGACAACGAGAAATAATCGTTGCAGGCAATTTATGAGGCTCTGTCGTTGCTAAAATAAATACAGCGTGAGGGGGTGGTTCTTCTAAAGTTTTTAAAAGAGCATTAAAAGCACTTGTAGAAAGCATATGTACTTCATCAATGATGTACACCTTGTATCTACTGCTAGCAGGAGCAAAACGTACTTTCTCTATAATATCTCTAATTTCCTCAACACGTGAATTCGAGGCAGCGTCAAATTCAATGACATCTGGATGAGATCCATCAGTAATACTTAGACAAGTAGCACATTCATTGCAAGGTTCTTTTGATGGTGCATGTTCACAATTTAATGCTTTCGCAAAAATTTTAGCTGTACTTGTTTTCCCAGTACCACGTGGCCCAGAGAATAAGTAAGCATGTGTGGTTTTATTCGCTAGGAGAGCATTCTGTAGCGTTCTTTTGACATGAGCTTGACCTGACATTTCTCGAAAAGATTGTGGTCGATACACACGATAAAATGCTTGATACGTCACTATATTTCTCTCTCCTTTTCCATGTAATTGAGTAGTTTTATTATAGCATTTGCTATCTTATATAGAAAATGAAGTTATTGATTAAATATAAAAAAGCACCCGCCTATAGTAGACGGATGCTTTGAATTGGCAATTTCATGCCGTGCACCTTTCCTTGACAGCCGCACATAAGCGTTACTCTTGTCGTTAGCTCGGATTAGGCAACCCCGCGGCACATGGATAAGACCACTTAATGCTGCTTCCTTCCGGACCTGACATGGTTCATGGGTATCCATTGCGCAGGACCCAATCGTCAACACTACGTGCAAAAGGCAGACCAAACAATACGGACAGCCTCGAAAAAGGAATTCAGTCTCGCTAGAGCGGATTGCGAGTTACAGGACACCGCTACCTTCCCACCTAGCACGGCAATAACTAGTATACTGACAGTTTGTATAAATTGCAACTTAATGCACAAATTATTTATTTCCAAATCATTTTTAATCTTCCTATATTTTTTTAAAAAAATATATTGACGGCTTTCTCAAGTTGTGATAAATTTATTTTTGTCGATAAGACAACAGAGCAATATAACATGGAGGTATACCCAAGTCTGGCTGAAGGGATCGGTCTTGAAAACCGACAGGCGGGTAACACCGCGCGGGGGTTCGAATCCCTCTACCTCCTCCAGTTTTAAATTTCCGACTACGAATGTAGCCGTTTTTTTTTTGCCAAAATTGTATGTATTACTTGTTAGATACCACTTCCGCCTCGGTTGTGGTATTTTTTATTATATGAATGATGGGAGGTAGTTACAATGCAATCGAAATTATTTATGACGCGCGCTTCCCTTACTTGGATTTTCCTTATTGCTGTCATGACTGCAATTGGTAGTGAGATTAAAATTATGCCTTTTGCTAATACATCTTTCCGTTTTGGTTTAGGAACCATCATATTCTTTTTATGTACATTAATTAAACCTACACCCATTATTTTAGCTGGTGTTGCTACAAGTATAGTGACAACCTTTTTCCGTGTTTTTACTTCCTCATTACATGATGTTGCTATTTCAGAGAGTATATTTAACCATTTACCAGCGGCTTTATTTTATGTATTGTTTGCAGTATGCCTACAAATTTTAGATATCCAACAATACAGAGAAAAACCATTAAAGCTTGGTTTACTCGTCGCCTTTAGTGAGGTCATTAGTAATTTAGCAGAGCAAATTTTCCGCTTTTTTGTACAAACCTATACTTTTTTATTTCTTCATGACCTCCTGATTCTTTTAGCGGTCGCATTATTACGTAGTTTTTTTGTAGTCGGTGTGTATAGCTCTATTTTGATAGCAGAACAAAAAAAGCGTGTACAAGAAATGCTCAATATTGGATCCGACCTCTATGTAGAGACCCTGTATTTAAAAAAGTCCATGAATCATATTGAAACGATAACAGCTAGTGGATTTGAGTTATACCGACAGTTAAAAATTAAAGGTTATCGAGCGGAAAGTTTGCAAGCGCTTCATATTGCCCAGGAAATCCATGAAGTGAAAAAGGATTCACAGCGTATTTATGCTGGTATTTCTAAAATTGTTGGCGAAAGGAACTTCGGCCCTTTTGTATTATCTGAATTATTACATTATATTGAAGAAGGCAATAGTAAGTATGCTGAATTACTTGGTAAGAGTATACAATTCAAAACAACAATAGACTTTGATTTTCAAACAAAGGAACATATTGCATTACTTGCTCTTTTAAATAATTTATCTGCTAATGCAGTTGAAGCTATCGAAGGACAAGGTATCATATCTATTGCTATTCAACGCCAAGAGGATAATACTGTAATAACAGTATGTGATAATGGAAAAGGAATTTCTCAACAAGATTTATCTATTATCTTTGAACCTGGATACACCACGAAATATAATGATGATGGTGTAGCAGCAACTGGCATTGGGCTTTCACATGTTGCTGAACTAATAGAAAAATTAAAAGGCTCAATATCCGTTGAATCAAACAATCAATACACAACGTTTAAAATCACAATTCCTACGCAAACTATTCAAACGGGAGAGACTTAAATGAGGTATTTTATTGTAGACGATGATCGTGCAAGTCGTGTTATGTTAAAACAAATTATTGAAGATAGTGGGTTAGGTACAGTTATTGGTGAGGCTCGTAATGGTGAGGATGCCATACCACAAATTTTAATGACTCAGCCAGAGTTTGTGCTGATTGATTTACTGATGCCAAAACTTGATGGAATAGCAACAGTCGAACACCTTATTCAAAATCGCTTCGAGGGGCAATTTATCATGATTTCACAAGTTGTGAATAAGGAAATGGTCGGTGAGGCTTATGAACAAGGAATCGATTTCTTCATTCATAAACCAATTAACCGAATAGAAGTAGAAAATGTTTTGAAAAAAACTACTGAACAATTTCGACTAAAAAATTCTCTGTTAGTTATACGCCAATCACTTACTAATATTGAATTAAGTGAACAAAAGGCAAATAAAGCAACATCCCGAGACCATATTCAATCCATATTAAACGATATGGGAATTGTCGGTGAAATTGGTAGCGAAGATATTATAGCTATTATTGAAACATTACTTGCTCATCAGCATAAGATTGCACCACTTCCTCCATTAAAGGAGCTTTATGAGGAAATTGCCGCTGTTACAAAGGCTACACCTGATGAAATTTTGAAGGAAAGTAAAGCTATAGAACAGCGTGTGCGTAGAACAATACTAGCTGCCATGATTAATCTCGCTAATTTAGGTGTTGTTGATTACACTAACTCCGAATTTGAATACTATGCCCCGCGCTACTTCGATTTTAAAGAAATTCGTCAACTCATGACACAGATTGAAGACCATGATAATCGTAAAGCAAAAGTCAATATTAAGAAGTTTATTCAAGTGTTATATTCAGACATTTTAACAAAAGTAAATTAATTTTCTCGGATTTTGTCGGATTCCATAAGTCCTCCGTATTATTAAAGTAAGGCGTGTCCTAAAAATTTAATATTAGGGGGTACAAAGGGTTTGAAGAAGAAATTTAAAATCAGTCTAGCCGCTCAAATTTTAATCGGTTTGATTTTAGGGATCATTATTGGTGGTATCTTTTACGGGAACCCCAAGATTGAGACATATTTACAACCATTAGGGGATATCTTTTTACATCTTATTAAGATGATTGTTGTACCGATTATTATTTCTACATTAATCGTTGGTGTAGCTGGTACTGGAGACATGAAACAGCTTGGGCGATTAGGCGGGAAATCCATTATTTACTTTGAGATTATTACGACAGTAGCAATCGTAGTTGGATTACTTTCCGCAAACTTATTCCATCCTGGTACAGGTATTAACATGAGTGAACTATCTCAGGGGGATATTTCGAAATATGTAACAACTACTGAAGAAGTACAGCATGAGGGACCATTTGATATTATTGTAGGGATTGTCCCAACAAATATTATCCAGTCTATGGCTGAAGGTAATATGCTTGCGATTATTTTCTTCTCAGTTATTTTTGGTTTAGGGGTTGCTGCAGTTGGAGAACGAGGAAAACCAGTCTTAGACTTCTTCCAAGGGGTAGCAGACGCTATGTTCTGGGTAACTAACCTCGTAATGAAATTTGCTCCAATTGGGGTATTTGGTTTAATTGGTGTAACCGTTTCCAAATATGGATTCGCTTCACTGGTACCACTTGCTAAATTAGCTATCCTTGTTTATGCAACGATGCTATTCTTTATCTTTGTCGTTCTTGGACTTGTAGCAAAATTTGCAGGAATCAGCATCTTCTACTTAATTAAAGTATTAAAAGATGAGTTAATTTTAGCCTTTTCAACAGCAAGTTCTGAAGCTGTATTACCACGTATTATGTTAAAAATGGAGAAATTGGGTGCTCCAAAGGATATCGTATCCTTTGTTATTCCAACAGGTTACTCCTTTAACTTAGATGGATCCACGCTATACCAAGCGATTGCAGCATTATTTATTGCGCAAATGTACGGTATTCACCTAAGCATTGGTGAACAAATTACGTTAATGCTTGTATTGATGGTTACTTCTAAAGGGATTGCAGGTGTTCCAGGCGTATCATTCGTAGTACTTCTAGCAACTTTAGGTACTGTCGGCATTCCACTTGAAGGACTAGCATTTATTGCTGGTATTGACCGTATTCTTGATATGGGACGTACTGTTGTGAACGTAATTGGTAACTCATTAGCATCATTAGTTATGGCTAAATGGGAAGGCCGTTTCGATCGCGAAAAGATGAAAAATTACTTTAAAGATAATGAAAATTTAGCGTAATTTAAAAAAACTCTCACGATGTTGGATGGCATCGTGAGGGGTTTTTTTACTTTCCAAGCACTTTATCTAAATAGGCAATGATCGATTCTTTTCCGTTTGCATGTGCCTCCTGTGCACGTGCCGCATCTTTTTCAAGTTTAGACTCTGCGGCTGCTACTATTCTTTCTGCATCTTCCATTGGTACGACAATAACGCCATCTACATCCCCAATAATATAATCACCAGGATGAACGGTTACTCCTCCAACGGCAATTGGAATATTTACTTGGCCACCACCATTTTTGTTGCCAGCTGCTACTGTTGTACCTAAAGCGAAAATAGGGAAATCCAACTCTCGAATCGCTGCTATATCACGGATCACTCCATCCACCACAAAACCTTGGACGCCCAGTCCCTTTGCTAAGGAAATAACGAAATCGCCCGCTACAGCTCGATTAGTATTTCCTTTTGCATCAATTACTAAGATATCCCCTTCATTGGCCGCTCTGATCGCTTCCAATACTGCACCATTCTCACCATCTGGTAAACGTACAGTTACTGCTCGTCCAGCTATTTTAAAATGATCGGCTAGTGGTTTAATTTCACTTCGCAAATTGGTATGCCCGCCTGTCGCATCAGATATAGCTGTCGTTGGTAGATGCTGAAAACTTACTTCCACTTTTGTCATACATAACACCCCTATTATTATGATTGATGAAAGCCTTACACCTATTATTGTAAATAAGAACCATATACTATTTCAATCTTTCTCGGATACTAAAGGAAACTTTTGTTAAGCCCATATTTTCTTATGAATGATACTATTAAATGATTTCGATAAACTGCTTTGATTGCTCATCTAATGCTTCAGCAGCAGATGCAATTTCATTAAAATCATTTGTCGTGACGGTAATTTGTTGATTCGTCTTATCTACTTTTTCAGCAATTCTTGTAATACTATCTGTCACTTGTCCGATTTCCCGTTCTATCCCCTCAACATTCTCCTTCACTTGTGAAATGGACTGCTCAACCCTAACTGAAAGCTTTCGTACCTCTTTGGCCACGACATCAAAACCTCTACCATATTCTCCTGCTCTAGCTGCTTCAATAGCTGCATTTAAAGCTAATAAGTTTGTTTGTGAGGCAATCTCTTGAATAGTCTTCACAATCCCTTTAATAGAATCTGCTTGTTTTTGAAGCTTCACGAGGTTACTAACATTTTCATTAGACTCTTGTGAAACCGCTTTAATTGTTTTTAGTAAGTCTTGGCTATTTTGAATACCTGTCTCAGAACGATGATAAAGCTCTTTAGACATGCCTTTCAATTTGTCTGCTACATTTACTATTTCATTTTGACGCTCAGTAATATTGGTCGCAATTTTAGAGACACCAATTACTTGTCTTGTATTGTTTGCAAAAACCGGCATATATGTTGCCTCAAGCCAAATGATATTGCCATTCGCATCCATTCTCTCAATTTTATCCTGATAACTGTTTCCTACTGTTAAATTGCGCCAAAACTTATCATACTCCATACTATTACTGAAATCGGGGAGACAAAATTCTTTATGATGCTTTCCTAGCATCTCTTGTACTGTATAGCCTAGCGTTTGAGCGAATAGCTCATTTACATAGGCTACTTTTCGATCCATATCAAAACGAATAATTGCAATATTACGTTCAATGGCTTGAACTACTAAATCATCGGTTACTTGAGCCTCTACACTGTGCATAAACAATACCCCTTTTACTATTTTTTTACTTATAATAATTTATTTTACTTTTATATTCGGTAAAAAACATGGGTAATGTTTCACCCATGTTTTTTTAATAAGCTCAATATCTCTTCCGAAGAAGTAGCTACGCAAAAAAGTTCTTTTTGTTCAGCACGTATAAAACCTTCCTCCAACATGATTTTGAAATGCTGTAAGAGGGCATCATAAAATCCATGGACATTATATAAAATGACAGGCTTGGCATGAAGTCCAATTTGTGCCCAGGTAAATACCTCAAAGTATTCATCTAAAGTACCTGCACCCCCAGGAAGAGCGATAAATGCATCAGCCAACTCTGCCATCTTTGCTTTACGAATATGCATTGAATCTACAAAATGAATCTCTGTTAATGAGGCATGAGCCAATTCTCGCTTCTGTAAGTGAGTTGGCATCACACCAATTACTTCTCCACCCGCTGCTAAAACAGCATCTGCAACCTTACCCATTAATCCTGTTTTAGAACCACCATAGACAACACCATGGCCGTTTTTCGCTAGTGAAGTACCTAGCTCAGAGGCCTTTTCAGCAAAAATGGGACTTTTCCCTAAACCGGATCCACAATACACTGCAATTCTTATAATAATCCCTCCTATTCAAAAAACGTGAAACAATCAGCTACATATTGTCTCACGTTTTTTGGTCATTTATTATAATTCTATTTTCGTAAATGGCTTGTTTGTTTTAGCATATGACTGATACGGC
The DNA here is from genome assembly GCF_032093475.1 of Lysinibacillus sp. Lineage (NCBI taxonomy): Bacteria > Bacillati > Bacillota > Bacilli > Caryophanales > Bacillaceae > Lysinibacillus > Lysinibacillus sp. Next base: position 10,263 of record NZ_DAMDAY010000126.1, read on the forward strand.
TCACAATTGATTCAATGGCATCAGGATTTTTTAATAAATCATAATCATTAATATCTAAACGTAGAACTGGACAGGAGTTAAAATTATTAATCCAGTTTTCATAGCGTTCATGCATTTCTATCCAATAATCATTTGGTGTTTGTTGCTCCATTGCTCGTCCACGTTCTTGAATACGTCCAATAACTGCATCAATTGGTCCCTCAAGATAGACAAGCAAATCGGGATGTGGGAAATATGGTGTCATCACCATAGCATCAAACAGATTCGTATACGTTTCATAATCAGTTGGGCTCATTGTCCCTTTATCAAAATGCATCTTAGCAAAAATGCCAGTATCCTCATAAATGGATCGATCTTGTATAAATCCTCCACCATATTCAAAAATACGCTTCTGTTCTTTAAAACGCTCTGCTAAAAAGTAAACTTGTAAATGAAAGCTCCATTTTTCAAAGTCCTCATAAAATTTATCAAGATATGGATTTGTATCTACTTTTTCAAATGATGTACGAAAATTTAGTGCTTCTGCTAACGCCTTTGTCATCGTTGATTTTCCTACACCCACTGTACCAGCAATCGTGATAACGGTTTGAGGAGGAATATCGTACTTCTCTCTTAAATTCATTATTGCAAACTCCTTTGTTGTAACGTGTCTTTAATTATCTTTAAAACGTAATTTAAATCATGTGGATTTTTGACAAAATCAAGCTGATCCCCATTAAATCGAATAACTGGAATTTCAGGATGCATTTCCTCAAAATGCTCGATAAACGAATGATAATCAGCCACAAGCTGCTCCATATAATCACGTGAAATCATCTTTTCAAATTCTCGGCCACGCATCGCGATACGCTTCATTAATGTTTCGACGCTAGCTTGTAAATAAACCACTACATTTGGAACAGGCATATCTTTTGTTAAAATCCCATATATTTCCTCGTATTTCTCGTACTCAGTTGGTGCCAATGTTCGCTTGGCAAATATTAAATTTTTAAAAATATGGTAGTCTGCTACAACAGGTTTGGCTTCTGCTAATCGAAACTTTTTTATATCAGTTAATTGTTTATAACGATTACAAAGAAAGAACATTTCGGTTTGGAAACTCCATTCCTCTATGTTTTCATAAAATTTATTTAAAAAAGGGTTTTCGTCTACAATTTCTTTTAATAGATGGTAATTTAATGTTGCTGCTATCTCTTTCGATAAAGAGGTTTTACCAACACCAATCGGACCTTCTACCGTAACAAATGGAACCGTCACTAGAAGTTCCTCCTTTTATTCTATGGATTCTATCATCGTGCCCCGCTCGCTGACACCTCATTTATTAAATGAATCAGTACCGTTCATTGTATCATAGTGGGAAAATGAAAAACAGAATCAACCTATTATTCTAGTAAATTTAAAAGTGAAATTTCTCCTCCAAATAAATAAAAAAGACATCGAGAATATACTTCTCAATGCCTTTCATACTTTATAATTTTACTCGCTGTAATCGTAATGCATTTAATACTACCGATACCGAGCTGAAAGCCATCGCAGCACCAGCTACCCATGGAGCAAGTAGACCAATTGCAGCAATAGGAATACCTAATGTATTGTATGCAAAAGCCCAAAATAGATTTTGTTTGATATTACGCATTGTTTTGCGACTCATCAGAATGGCATCTGCGATACTATTTAAGTCGCCACGAATAAGTGTAATGTCTGCCGCTTCCATCGCCACATCAGTTCCTGTACCAATGGCCATTCCGATATTGGCAGTTGCCAGCGCAGGCGCATCATTAATGCCATCGCCCACCATTGCTACTTTTTTTCCTTGAGCTTGTAGCTTTTTCACCTCATCTGCCTTGCCTTCTGGTAAGACTTCAGCAATCACATGATTTACTCCTACCTCTGAGCCTATTGCTTGAGCTGTACGTTCATTGTCACCCGTCATCATAATGACCTTAATACCCATATCCTGAAGTCGATGTATGGCTTCTTTTGACGTATCTTTAACTGTATCAGCGACAGCTACTAAACCTGCATATTGACCATTGATAGCAGCTAGCATTGCTGTTTTACCGTTTCGCTCAAGTTGCTCCATTGTTGGTAAAATATCATCAATTTGAATACCATATTGCTGCATTAATTTACGTGTTCCAATGACAACACCCTGACCTGCGACAGTCGCCTGCACACCATAACCTGGGATTGCTTCGAAAAATTGGACGTCACCTAATGCTATACCACGTTCCTCTATACCATGTACTATGGCTTCAGCAAGTGGATGCTCTGACTGTTTCTCAGCTGCCCCAATTAATGATAAAAAGCGTCCTTCATCTTGTGCTGGAGCTAATAGAACATCCGTTAGCTCTGGTTTACCATGTGTCACTGTACCTGTTTTATCTACAACAACTGTATCAATACTTTGCGTTTGCTCTAAATGTTCTCCACCCTTAAATAAAATACCAAATTCAGCTGCACGACCTGAACCTGCCATGATAGACGTTGGCGTTGCTAATCCAAGAGCACAAGGACAAGCAATGACAAGAACTGCAATTAAAACCTCTAAAGCGGGTGTAAATTCTCCTGGGCGGACCCAAATAATCCAAACTAAAAATGTTACCAATGCAATACCGACAACGATTGGTACAAAAATTCCCGAAATTTGGTCTGCTAAGCGTTGAATAGGCGCTTTAGATCCCTGAGCATCTTCAACTACTTTAATGATTTGTGCTAACGCTGTGTCACGACCAACCTTAGTTGCTGTCATTTTAATAAAACCATTTTTATTAATAGTGGACCCAAATAATTGATCGCCCTGTTTTTTATCAACTGGCAGACTTTCACCTGTAAGCATTGATTCATCAACAGCTGTTGATCCCTCTAATACCTCTCCATCGACAGG
>NZ_DAMDAY010000127.1:0-13083 GCF_032093475.1 Lysinibacillus sp.
AATGGATTAGCTGTATTGTTAGATTACAGTGGTACAATCCTTCATGTTGTGGAAGCTGGTAAACAGCCTGATATGATCACCTTTACCCCGGATGGAAAGAAGATACTTGTAGCAAATGAAGGTGAACCCCGAGAAGGTTATGAGATGGCCACAGATCCCGAAGGCAGCGTCAGTATAATTGAGCTCTCAACTGATATGACAAAAGCCACCGCTAAAAACATAACTTTTAAGGCTATGGACGCTCAACGTGAGGATCTTGTGGCTAAAGGAATAATTCTAAAGAAGAAAACGAATCCGTCCGTTGATTTTGAACCAGAATATATAGCTGTTAATCGTATGAGTGATAAAGCCTATATTACCTTACAAGAAGCAAATGCTATTGCTACTCTAGATCTTACAATGGGTGAATGGATAAATATACAACCATTAGGTTTTAAGGATCATAGTAAGGAAAAAAATGCTCTGGATTTTATGAAAGATAACAAAATCAATATTACTACAGAGAATCTTTTTGGAATCTATATGCCTGATGGAATTGCATCCTACGAGGTAAATGGTAAAACGTATTTAGTCACAGCAAATGAAGGCGATTCACGTGATTGGAATGGTTACATAAATGAAAAAGAAACGGAATTAAAAGGAAATGATGTTGTTCTTTTTGATTCATCTGATTATGATGGTTTACAACAAGGAAAGTTATATAGCTTCGGTGCACGGTCTTTCTCAATCTATGAAGCCGATACAATGACACAGATCTATGATAGCGGTAGTGATTTTGAAAAAGTCATTGCTGATTCATTGCCTGAATACTTCAATGCTTCCAATAATAATACTAAGCTTGATAATCGCAGCGGTAAAAAAGGACCTGAACCAGAGGATGTAAAAATCGGGCAAATTGGTGATCGTACGTATGCCTTTATCGGTATAGAACGAGTTGGTGGCATTATGATGTATGATATTACAAAGCCGGATGCTCCAGAGTTTGTTCAATATTTCAATGAACGAGATTTTAGTGAAAACATAAAGGGAGATGTTTCACCAGAAGGTTTAACCTTTATTCCTGCATCCACAAGTATTACTGGACTTCCAACTTTACTTGCTGCCCACGAGGTTAGTGGCACTGTTACTGCTTTTACATTTGGCAACTCGAATAACAGTACATTTTCAGATATACAAGGACACTGGGCTCAAACAGCTATTGAATACTTAGCAAGCACTCAGATATTTAATGGCATCACAAAAAATCAGTTTTATCCAAACGCACAACTGACAAGAGCACAATTTATTACTGTTCTCAGTCGAGCACAGGGGATTAGCACTACAACAAAAGCCCCTTTTTCAGATGTAAAACCAGATGATTATTTTGCTGAAGCTATTGCTTGGGCTCATGAACATAAGCTAGTTGATTCAACAGATGGAAAGTTTAGGCCTCATGAACCTATTAGCCGAGAGGAAGCTGCCGTAATTTTGTATAATTTTACAAAGCTAATAGAAAAACCATTATCAAAGCATCAGCCAAAGCTATTATTCAAGGATGATGCTGCTATTTCCGCTCATACTAAAGAGGCCATTTATAGCTTACAACAAGCTGGAATTTTAACAGGAGATAAACAACAACTTTTCGAACCACAAAGCACATTATCTCGTGCTACTATCGCGTCCATTCTTTATCGTTTATTTGTTCAATCATACTAATATTGAAAAAGTCTGTTCGAGTAGTCGGACAGCTTTTTTTCATTTCAAAAAGGAACATTCATAAATTTCCAAAATATACGTTAACGTTACTTTTTGATAAACTATTGGAAAAAGTTAAAGAGGTAATCATGAAAAGGATACTATTTATATTACACGAAATATATGGGGTAAATCATTTTATTAAAGAACAGGAGAGAGCTTACTGTGATGACAACACAACTACTACCTGTATTTCGCTCTATCCAGAGGGACTTTCCTTTCCATATGAACAGGAAAAACAAGCTTATGACTTTTTCGTACAGACAGTTGGATTCGATACTCCTATTGAATTACTTTCACAAAAACTGCTAAAAGCATGTGAAGACTACGAAGAAGTAGTATTAATTGGATATAGTGTAGGGGCCACTTTAGCTTGGAGATTATCAGCACTTCCCCTCCACCGAATCGTTTGTGTTTATGGTTCACGTATACGTCAATATATAGATGTTAGACCTTCCTGTCCAACCTTGGTTATTTTACCTAGTCAGGAAAGTAGCTTTGATGTTAAAACCTTAAAACAAGCACTTGTGAGCATACCAAATGTCCATCTGAAACAATATCAGGGGCTTCATGGTTTTATGGATGCGTCCAACTCTAATTATTGCTACAGTAGCTTCCTACAAGCACAAACTGACATTAAAAGCTTTTTACAAGAGAACAAAATTTAGGAGGAACAAAGATGGAACGTAACATTAATATTGACGTTGATCCCTATATTGAAGGAGGTAATGTTATTTATCCAAGTTTTCACCTGTCCTTACAACCTGGTACAATCATTGGGATCTACACTGATGTTTCTAAAATACATACATTGATGCAATGGTTTATGAAGCAAAAGAATACTTTTACATACTTTCGTGAGAGTGCCTTGTATGAGCGCCTAACTGTCCTCGAGCATTTACAGTTTTTTTTAAAGCTTTTTCATCATTCAACTAGGGAAAAAGAGAATTTATTAAAATTACTTAGCCTTATGGAACAAAAAAACACTAAAATCCATAAACTTTCTACTGGTGAAAAACAGCGATTAAAGCTTTTGACTACATATCTCCACCAATCGCCTATGCAAGTTTTAGAAGAGCCCTTTCAAAACATTGATGATTTTTCTAAACAAAATATCCAAAAATTATTAAAACGCTTAGTCGAGCAACAAAAAAGTATTATTTTACTCTCGAATAATTTGGAAGACTTAATGATTACAAGTACGGTTATACATAGGCTAGATGGAACTGGTTTACATACATTGGATGTTAAGGAGGAGGAGGTAGAACATACTCCACAGCCATTTGAGAGCGCACCAATTCGGCTTGATAAGATTCCTACAAAGAAAAATGACAAGATTATTTTATTTAATCCACCTGAAATTGATTATATTGAAAGTGTTGATGGGGTTGTTTCTGTCTTTGTTGCTGGTGAAGCATACCCATGTTCTTTATCCCTTAATGAGCTAGAGCAAAAATTGACACCTTTCGGCTTTTTTAGAAGTCATCGTTCTTATATCGTTAACCTACAAAAGGTTCGAGAGATCATTACATGGACACGCAATAGCTATAGCCTAGCACTCAACAGTACAGAAAAGACAGTAGTTCCCCTGTCGAAAAATAAACTGGCAGATTTAAAGGAAATACTCGGAATTTAGTAGATTTCCCAGGAAATAAACGACTCCTGTCACCTTTAATAAGGTTCCACTGAAGGTCATTTTTCTGCCATTCACGCAATTTTTACTGTGAGCCTTACTCTTGTTGATTATAGTATAGACATCAACAACAAACAGGAGGTTACACATGAACGCAGTGATTGATGTGCAACATTTGAAAAAAACTTTTAATAAAGAGACAGCATTACAAGATGTTTCCTTTACTATTCAGAAAGGCGAAATATTTGGCTTTCTTGGACCGAGTGGTTCAGGTAAAACTACTACTATTAAAATATTAACCGCACAAACAGATAAATCTGCTGGCAATGTTCTATTATTTGGTCAGCCAGCAACTGACATGAAGCAAAGTCAAAATCGAAAACGTTTTGGTATTTTAACAGATAATAGTGGACTGTACACAAGACTATCTATTGAGGAAAATTTATTACTCTACAGTAATTTATATGAGATACCTAATTCTGCTGTCAAAGAAGCTTTAGACTTTGTCAATTTATATGCAGACCGAAAAAAGAAGATTAGTCAGCTCTCAAAAGGAATGATTCAACGTGTTACACTTGCACGTGCCATCATGCATAAGCCCGAATTATTGTTTTTAGATGAGCCTACTTCTGCACTTGATCCTGTCAATACGCAGCATATTTATAATGGCTTAAGAAGATTAAATGATATGGGGACAACTATTTTTTTAACAACCCACGATATGAGCGAGGCAGAAATACTTTGTGACCGTGTTGCTTTCCTCCATAAAGGGAAAATCCGAGCAATAGGAGCTCCAAAAGACCTAAAAAAAGAATTTGGTACTGACACTATTACAGTAGAGCTTAAAAATGGTGCTCAGGAAATTATAGAAAATGGTGCTCAGGATGCAGAAAAATTATATCAATGGATGCAATCAGAGCAAGTTAGATGTATCTATACAAACGAGCCAACACTTGGTGACATTTTTATGCAAATAACAGGGAGTGATTTAGTATGAATATTTCAATGACACGTATTCAAGCTATATTGATGAAGGATTATAAGGAATTCTCACGTAACTATGCTGTATCATCTATGGTGTTATTACCACTTGTAATGGCATTTTTATATAATCAAACAGGTGCAAATACCATTAACATATATTTCTTACCAATTAATTTAACGTTCTCCATAGTGACCACCTACGTACAATGTAGTTTAATTGCAGAAGAAAAAGAAAAAAACACTCTTCGCAGTCTCATGCTCTCCCCAGCCTCACTTGGAGATATTTTGATTGGTAAAAGCTTGTTTGTTCTAATTATTACAATTGTTTCTGTAGCACTGGCTATTTTTCTAGTTGGCTACGAACCTGCGAACCTTTTTATCTTAGCAATTGCATTATTACTTTCTGCTGTGTTTTATATTGCTCTAGGTACAATTTGTGGATTATTTGCTAAATCAATCATGGAAGCATCTATCATTGTGCTGCCTATAATGTTGATCTTCTCATTCGGTCCTATGGCCTTAGCTCTATCTTCGACTTACCCAATCTTAAAATTAGCGGAATGGCTCCCAAGCTCACAGTTATTACTTTTAGCGGAAGCATTAGAAGGTAAGTACTCTATGACAGATGTGATTATTCCTATGATTACGATTATTGTATGGTCTCTTCTTTCTTGGATTTTAGCGGCAATTATCTATAAAAAAAGAATGGTCGATTAATGACCATTCTTTTCTTCTTCATACACTAACTTCTGCTCTAGCTTTTCAATTTCATCTAGTGTATCAGCATACCATATGCCAACGAATCTAGATGCTATAGGCTCTTCAAAGTAATCGCCATCATAGAAAGATAGCGGAAACAACGTCCCTTGTTCAATCAATGTCTTGATTGTTTGAAAAAAGTGCTTATTCTTTTCCGGGCTTGGTGCTGCATAAGAAGCAAATTTATTAATGGGCTTCCCTAAAGCTTCATGAAACATCAGCATAGAGGTAGAACCATTTTGACGAAAATTTAAGTCTATGGCTTGAACATCTCCCGCCTCCGTGACGATTAAATCAAAGCCAGCCACTCCAACAAAACCTTCTTCAACACCACGTTCCATAATATGTCTTCCCACTTCAATAACTTTTTCAGGGACTTTTTCTACTATAATATTCCCTTCATAAATGCCATTATCATCGGTAATTTGTTGAGAGGCTCCCAAGTATTGAATACCTAGCTCCTCTGAATAAACAAATTGACAGCTATAATTGTCCTTTGTCTGTAAAAGTTCCTCAATAATTATGCTCTCCGTACCGGTCATTCGAAATTGCCGTAAGCCTTCTGTTAGCTCTTCTTTATTATGACAGATGATGACACCATACCCCCCAGATGTTGGAGAATCATCTCCGGGCTTTAGTACAACTGGTGGCTGCCAATTTTTAATGGCATCCGAAAGTCTATATGTCTCAACATTTAAACGGCTCGGCACGAATTTACTGTCGATTAGATGATCGATATATGCTTTTGTATTCAGCTCATTAAATTTCTCGGCATCCATCCAATAGCATTGACGATCCATGTGCTCCAAGTCATGGATATATTGACAAACAATTGTCTTTCCTTCCTCACACCAAGATTGAATTTGTGCCAAATATTCCTCTTTGGTTTCATAACTATAGGGCTGTTCAACCCAAGGTAACCCTGCCACTTCATGTAGCTCTTGAGCTTTTTCTGTTTGTGTGGCTCGGTGTACTAATACGGGGATATCAGCAATAGCTACTTCTCTTGAGGTTAAAGCATCTAGCTTATGAGGATCATCCATCATCCAAGGATTATCACTATACGGTGTTCTTGGTGTATACACAGCATTATCACCATAAATTTGTCTTAAAGTATATTTTGGTTTCAAGTAGATTACCCTCTTTCAAGTTTTAGGTACTCTACCCTTCCTATTATTTTTTGACACTTTTTATAAGAAAAAACGGATTTAAAGATTAATTAAATTCCATTTTATACCTTTATTTATTTACTTTGCACTAATAAATCTTCTACATGTTTTTTCACCTGTGGCCATTCTTCAATCGTAATACTATACATCACTGTATGCCGAATTGTCCCATCTTTGCGAATCATGTGATTACGCAATATCCCTTCCTTTGTGGCACCTATACGTTCAATAGCTCTTTGAGAACGGATATTTTCATGATCTGTTTTGATTTGAACTCGTTGTAAATGAAGGTATTCAAAACAATATTGTAATAATAAATATTTACAATGGGTATTAATAGCTGTGCGCCAGTATGCGGGTGTCAGCCATGTATACCCTATCTCTAGTCGTTGATGCTTGTCATCAATATCCATATAACGAGTAGAGCCAATAATATTCCCCGATTGTTTATCCACAATCACAAAAGGAAACTCAGTTTTACCGCTTCTTGTAAGTAGTGCGTTTTCCACAAAGTTATTCACATCCTCCCTTTTTTCTATAGTTGTGGACATATGTGACCAAATCTCTGGATAACTACCTGCCTCTAGAAGTCCTTGAATATCGCTTAACTCTAAAGGCTTTAGTTTGACTACTTCATTTTCTAATGTAATGAATTCCACTACACTTCACTCCTTTTCTACTTATTTAACGGCAAAATTGATATGATGGATATATCCAATTATTAAAAAAACGACCATACCAAAGGAGGTTTTGAATGTGGAGCTCTCTATTTCATTTACAGGAAATTCAGCTAAGTACATACAAATCTATGAAGAAATAAAGCACTCTATTTTAACTAAAAGATTACTTGCTCATGAGCAATTGCCCTCAAAACGTGTTCTTGCTCAAATGCTGGATGTCAGTGTGCATACTATAAAGGAAGCCTATGAACAATTACTTGCAGAAGGCTATATTTATAGCAAAGAACGATCCGGTTATTACATTGCTCCATTTGAATTTGATTGGCTGCAGCAGCATGTCGAACAACAAATTGCTGCTCCAAGCACAACCAACCCCCAAGATGACATACAATTCGATTTTACTAATGGCCATTTGGATAACGAAGCGTTTCCTTACGCTGTTTGGCACAAGCTCATGAAAAAGCATTTTAATTGCGACAACTTATCAACAAGCCCTTGGGAAGGAGAAACTGTTTTACGTATGGAGATTGCCCGCTATGTAGAACGCTCCCGAGGGGTCGTGTGTGACGCTTCACAGGTGTTTATTTATAGTGGTACGCAAAGCCAGCTTTTAGCCCTCTGTCTTTTTCTTGGTTCAACTACTCGGGTTGGTTTAGAAGAACCAGGCTTTAAACGAGTACGTGCAATCATACAGCAGTGTGGATTATCAACAGAGGCAATTCCTGTGGATAATTCGGGAATAACACTTCCCTTAAAAACAATTCACATGTTATACACAACACCGGCTCACCAATTCCCCTTGGGCATGATTATGACAATGGAAAGAAGAGCTGCATTGTTACAATGGGCTATTTCGAACGAGACTCTTATTATAGAAGATGATTACGATTCGGAGTTTCGGTTTAAGGGACTTCCAATCCCTTCATTAGCTAAGATGGACCAGCTTCAACACGTTATCTATTTCGGAACATTCTCGAAAACATTGCTCCCATCATTACGTATAAGTTATATGATTCTACCAAAATCTTTAGTCGCACCATTTATGACCTTCCACCAAGAGCAAAAATCGGTTGTCTCCAAAGTAGACCAGCTTGTCTTAGCAGATTTTCTCGCACAAGGACAATTCGATAAACATTTGGCTAAAATGCGGACAATTTATCGTAAAAAACAGCAAGCATTACTGACATCTATCTCTCAGCATTTTTCAAATGACTTTCAGGTAATCGGTGAAAAATCAGGGCTCCATATTGTTTTGAAGTTACCTCATTATCTTACTGAGAAAAAAGCGATCCAGCTTGCACAAAAAGTAGGCATTCGTGTCTACCCTTGCTCTACTGCCTATCAAAATGGAACCAATGAGGCAATGGTCATTATTGGTTACGGTGGACTGACACTTGGGCAAATTAATGATGGCATTGCGCTGCTTGCTTCTGTTTGGCAACGCTGACTTATTCTTTATTTGTCGAAATACTCATTAAATAAAGCGAAACCTTTAAAACATTTTTTCGTATATCAATTAAGCCTCAGATTCTGCATAGATCACTTTGGTACAGCTAAACAAAGCGTTCAGATTTTATCGAGCAAGGCTTAAAAATCTCCTCTTCAAAATCTGAGATATCCGTTGGAGGCTAGATCTAGATTCGGCAGACCTTAAAAAAATAACATATGCTAAATCATTAAAATTAAATGGACACATAAGGGGATTAAACGAGATGGAGAACCGTGAGCAATTAGAACAGCATTTACAGGAAATTAAAGTATGGGAAAAAGATCAAAAAGATTTATGGTTTTGGGAAAAGTTAGGACGAATACCTTTTAAGCTTTTAGATAAAATGACCCCAGTCTTTATTCAAAATAAAATCGCTTTATTGGTTGATGAATTGGGAAATTATATTCAATCAGGAGGAAAGTATTTAATTAGTGAGCAAGCAATGATGCAAAAAATCCGTAACCATTCTTCCACTCAACACATATTGACCATTGCTGATATCGGTCAAATCCCATTAGAAAACATGATCACTCTTAGCGATCAATTACAAAATGAGCGTGTAAAGTTTGCTACCGTTCAAGGAGCTTCTACTGGCTTTGGTGGAATCTTTACGTTAGCTATTGATATTCCTGTTATTTTAGGAACAGCATTAAAAACATTGCAGGAAATTGCCATGATTCATGGCTATGATCCGAATGATAAAATGGAGCGTATTTTTATTGTGAAGTGCCTACAGTTTACTTCTGCTGATATTGTTGGTAAAGAAGCGATTTTACAGGAGCTTTCTACAATGAATAGCACAAAAAAAGCTTCGGACAATATGATTTCTCAGCTTCAGGGTTGGCAGGAGGTTTTTTACACATATCGCGATCAACTAGGCTGGAAAAAGCTGTTTCAGATGATTCCTATTGCAGGGATGGTTTTTGGAGCTTATGCCAATAAAGGGATGATACAGGATGTTGCAGAAACCGGCATTATGCTCTATCGAAAAAGACGTATTTATGAAAAATTAAATGAATTAGAATGTTGATGAAAAAAGATGGTGCAAAAGTGTTGGAGCAAAATAGCCCTTTAAAAAGATTTATGTGGAACGATAAACCCTTTGCGCGTAAAATCGCTATTGGTTGATTGATTTGTTTTTCAGCACTAAAAAAGATGATACTCTTTGCTATAAGAGTGTCATCTTTTCCTTGCTTTTTTATATTTTAATTAGTATTTTCCCTTGATGCTGACGGCTTTCCATAAAATCATGCGCCTTTTGCATTTCCTCTAAACCAAAAACTTTAGCAATTGGCACTTGGAAGCTGTCTTCTTTTAATAAAGTAAAAATATCCTGCGCAACTTGTTGTAACATCTCTGGTTTTGAAGCTCTAGTTGTGCCTAAGCTAAACCCTTTTATATTACGGCAGCTACTATGTAAATCTGATGTTTTAATATTTCCTGCACGGCCTCCACTATTGCCAAATTGCACCAGTGTCCCATAAGGTGCTAAACAAGCCAAACTTTCTTCGGTTATAGCTCCTGCAATAGAATCGAATACAATATCAACACCACGGCCATCTGTTAATTTATTGACATGATTACTAAATTGATCGTATATGAGGACATGATCTGCACCTAGTTGTTCAACAATTGTAGCCTTCTCTAAATTACTTACCGTACCAATAATTTGTTTTGCACCAAGCTTTCTTGCCATTTGGATGAGCATTGTCCCTACTCCACCTGAAGCAGCATGAATTAATACAGCATCATGTTGACTAATGGGTGCTATCTGATGTGTTAAGATATACGATAAAAAAGAAACAGTCGGTACAGCTGCAACCTTTTCAAAAGGTACATTACTTGGAACTTTAAAAACTAATTGCTCCTTTGCTATCACATATTCTGCGTAAGCGCCACTTTTGGGGAATGCAATGACTTGGTCACCCTTTTGAAAAGCACTGTTATCACCGAAAACCTCTTCAATAACACCAGCAACATCTAAGCCTAGAATCATCGGGAAATTCGCTTTCGCTTTATTACCCGTACGGTTTTTAATATCTGCATAATTGACACTAGTAAAAGATGTGCGTATTAAAACCTCTCCTTCAGAGATAGTAGGCTTAGGACAATCTATATATCTTAAAACATCAGATCCACCAAACTCATTCATAACAATTGCTTTCATTTATTTCCCCCTCCTTGTTATAGTAAATTATAAACTAAATATAGAAATAATGGAGGAACCTACATGAAAATCAAACCGAAGCAAGATATGTACAACGGTATATCCTACAACTTTTTTGATAACAATAGCGATAAAATATGTTTTATGTTCTCTGGGACTGGCTATAGCTATGACAAACCTATTCTTTATTATTCACAGTTACTTGTGCTAGAACTCGGCTATGATGTCATTCAAATTAATTATACATTTGCACAACAACAATTCGAGCAGGAGCCTCAAGCTATTTCGAATATGGTTTATAGCGTTGTCAATCCTATTGTAGAAGACTTTTTACAAACAAAACCTTATTCACATGTTATTTACATAGGGAAATCTTTAGGTACCATGCCTATTATCGATTTTTATATGCAGCGACCTTCCTTGATCCCTGCTAATTATGTGCTCTTTACACCCCTGTTGTCACTGGAACATACATTGACAAATCTATTAGACAAACATGCCTTTTTGGCAATTGGCACAGCTGACCCCCATTATTCACAGGAAAAAATAGCACAATTAACTTCACATAAACTTTCTGTTTTCGAAAATCTTGATCATTCACTTGAAATCCCTTCTAATATAGCGCTCACTATTCAGTGTTGTCAGTCGCTAATGAAACAATTAAAGGCATTTCTGCAAATTAATTAAGTAAATTTCCAACGGGTTATTTACCAGAAATATCTATCTATGCTACACTATCAAAAATACAGTGAAGAGAAGAGTAAATAAGGCTGTTCTTCCCAGAGAGCTCGAGTTGCTGAAAACGAGCAAGAACGAATTATTGAAACAAGCCTCGGAGTAGCGCATTGGATTTCTATCTGACTGATGGTGCGACGGGAACTCCCGTTATAGAGTTACAGTATAAGCATAGGCACTATGTCGTACTGAAAAGGCTATTATGGTGACATAATAGTGAACTAGGGTGGCACCACGTGAGTATAAATTCCACAATCTCGTCCCTAAGACTATACGTCTTGGGGGTGGGATTTTTTATTTGCAAATCACGACTTTGCTGAAGGAGGAATTTATATGAAAAAATCTTTAGAGGCCTGGCGCTATCCTGCTATCCTATTGTGTAGTATTGGTATCTCTAGTATTGGTGAATGGATCTATTTTATTGCCTTAAATCTGATTGTCTTGAAGCTTACAGAATCAGCTCTTGCTGTTTCTGGCTTATATATTGTAAGAGCATGCTCATCCTTGCTCACTAATTTTTGGTCAGGAAGCCTAATCGATCGTTTTAATAAAAAAAATTTAATGATTATTTTAAATCTTTTTCAATCTATACTAATCGTTTTACTCCCTTTCTTTTCTAGCTTAGTATCAATTTATATCTTAGTCTTTATCATTACAGTAGCTAGCACTATGTATCATCCAACATCTATGACTTATATCACTAAATTGATCCCTAATGCACAACGGAAACGTTTTAATTCCCTGCGTAGCCTTCTCGATTCTGGGGCATTTTTAACTGGTCCTGCTATTGCTGGTTTACTATTTACACTTGGAACACCCAATATGGCCATATACTTAAATGCAATTGCTTTATGTCTATCAGCCTGTATAACCTTTAAGATGCCTAATGTTGAAGCTAATGAAAAATTTGATAATGTAACAGAAAAAGCATCGCTTTACCGAGTCTTACTATATGATTGGCAAATGGTCATACGTTTTAGCTTAAAAAATCGCTACGTCATGATGATCTATTTGTTGTTTAGTACTACCGTCGTTTTGATGACAGCAACCGATTCTTTAGAGGCAGCTTTTGCAACACAAGTTCTTGCATTGTCAGAAGGACAATATGGAATTTTAGTCAGTCTCGCAGGAGCAGGTGTGTTAATTGGCTCTATAACCAATTCAGCATTTGTCGAAAAAATTCCTACAGCATGGCTCATCGGTATGGGTTCTCTTTTAACAGCAGTAGGTTATTTGGTTTTTACTTCATCCTTTACTTTTCTTATTGCTGCTTTAGGATGCTTTCTATTGTCATTTGCAACTGCTTTTGCGAATACAGGGTTTTATACATTTTATCAAAATAACATTCCCACTAAGAGCATGGGGCGAATTGGAAGTATTTACGGATTCTTTGAAGCTCTTTTTATCATTATATTCACCGCTGTATTTGGGTTAGTTGCTGAATGGATGACAATCCGTGCAGTTGTCGTTAGTGCTTCCTTTTTCATGTTGTTAACCGCTATTATTCTACTACTGTTAACTACACGACCTTCGAAAAGACGCTATTACCAAGGCATTGAGAGTAGCAGGAAATAACCATTCTTTCTAAAACTGAAGCATTTGTGTTTTAAAAAAATTTAACCATCTAACGTCTACTATACATTGACATTAGATGGTTATTAAAATGGAGAATGTTTTAGATATATCCTAATTCAAATGAAAGCTGCTGTGCTGTTTTAATTACTTCTTTTGTT
>NZ_DAMDAY010000128.1:0-2695 GCF_032093475.1 Lysinibacillus sp.
GAATGACTTTTCGATAAATGTAACCGAAATGTTTCGTAACCCTAGTTTTTTTAAAGCCTTTCGTGAAAAAGTGATCCCCACTTTACGAGAGTACCCAGAAATAAGGATTTGGCATGCTGGTTGTGCGACAGGTGAGGAAGTATACTCTATGGCTATCTTGCTTCAAGAAGAGGGGCTAATCGATAGGGCAGTAATTTACGCAACAGACATGAATGAGCAAGTATTAGAAAAAGCAAAGAAAGGCGCTTTTCCTATTCATAAAATGCAGGCTTATACGAAAAACTATATGCTTGCTGGGGGTGTCCACGCTTTTTCGGAGTACTATAATACAGATTATCAATATGCCTACTTCCACCCAACATTATTGAAAAATATTATTTTTGCTCAACATAATTTAGTAACAGATCAATCATTCAATGAGTTTCATGTAGTCTTATGTCGAAATGTCCTTATTTATTTTTCACCTAAGCTACAGAGTCAAGTACATCAGTTGTTTTATGAAAGTCTAAGTGAGCAAGGTTTTCTATGCTTAGGGGATAAAGAAACATTGCGCTTTGATGAGGTTATTTCAAAATATAGTGAAATTGCTAGCAATGAAAGAATTTATCAAAAAATATATTAACGAGTAAGAGGCTATCCTAACATTGGATAGCCTCTCTTTGTTATTTATATAGAAGTGCTAGTTGCTTGAATCATTAATACACACATATCATCAGGTTGATTTTCTTGTTTATCCTTCGGTAATAAATTGTCAATCAGGCATTGTGAATAATCCCACTTGGAGGATGTTAGCGTTTGCAAATGCTTTTCTGATTCAATTTCACAGGGTCCCATTGCTTCTAATACGCCATCTGTAAATAGCACAATTTGAATATCCTGTTCATATTGAATACATTGCTTTTTAACTTTAATTTCATCGAAAAAGCCAACTGCACAGCTTCCTTGATTTAATGGAATACATGTTTTTTCGTCTATTAGTGCGTATCCAGGAGGATGACCAGCATTTATATATTCGACTGTTTTTTGCTCTGTATCAATTACTAAATATATGGCTGTAAAATAATAAAGATTATTGTCTTTTCCATCTTGCAACAGGGTCATATAACGATTCAGTTCTTTAATGACAAGTTCAGGCTCGTTTAATTGTTTAACAGCCTCTCTTAAAACAGAGGAGATAAACATACAAACAAGTGCTGCAGATATTCCATGACCCATCATATCCAAAAGTATAATGGCATAGCGATGATCATCTATTTTATACCAATAATACATATCACCCGCTAAATTTGAGGATGGTAAATAAGAAACTTCAATACGGATATCCTTCTCGTTTAATGGTGGGCTTAGTAGGCTTCGTTGTACATGAGTGGCTAAATCGAGTTCATATTGTATTTTCTTTTCATGCTGAGTGTGCCAATCTAATTCCGATTTTAAACGTAATGCAACTCGAATTCTTGCAAGCAGCTCCGTTTTATTAATTGGTTTTGTAATATAATCTACACCACCGATATCTAATGCTTCTGCTAGCTTGTTTTTATCTTCGAGCGCTGTGACAAATATAATTTGAATATCTTTCAAACTTTCATTTTGTTTAATACGTTTGCAGGCCTCAATACCATCTACTTCTGGCATCATAATATCTAACAATATTAAATCTACTGAATTTCCTGTTGGATTTGGTGCATCTAATTGTAAATAATCAAATAGCTCATAAGCAGATGAAAGAGAAACACAGTTATCATAACCTGCATTTTTTAGTATTTTTTCAATGACAAATAAATTGACTTGATTGTCATCTACTAGAAGAATGGTCATAGTTACTTCTCCTTACTCTGATTGAATTGTGCAGATTATTATTCATGTATATAAAATACTTTCAACTTTATCATTATACAAAACATCAGAGAATAAAGGTATTTTGGCGATCTGAATGTATAGTTTGCTAGAAAGTGAATGAAAGAGAGTTTACATTTTAGCTTTTCTAAATCCTTGATATATATCAAATGCATTTACTAATACAGCAGTAATCATACCGAGGAGTAAAATCTTATCTATAAAAAATGTTACCTTAGCTGAAGCTGTATCTGTGATAGTGGCTATATAGGGGATGGAGGCACTATGAATAAAATCTTGATGCATTGCCAGGGCAATAAATACAACGGTTCCTCCACCTTGAAGCAGTGCATTAGTTATAGCGATTGGCATTGTCCATTGACCTGAGCGCCATTTGACGAACGTTAAAACGACACTAAGAATAATACATAGGAAGACTATAGGGGCAAACGTTTGTAAAATATTTTGATTAAAGATCGGCATAACGAATTTCAAGCTACCGTTGTCGTTTGTTGTATAAATACCTAAAAGACGATAGGCATTCCAATAAACAAAAGCAAAAATAAAGATCCCTGAAAGACTAAAAATTGTATCGCTTAAAGTGATGACTTTGTCTTTAGGAATATTTTTTATTTTTACTAAATCATCAGGGGACCATTGTTTCGCGTTCAAAAAAGGCAGTTGAATTTTATTAGAACCAGATCGCTCAACGATGATAAAGACAACCGTGATCCAAAACAATACGTGAAAAAATACAGAAATCATGGCAACAATGATCATGGAAAATGTTGAAATAATTGTTGTGAGAAGTGCCTCTTCCCCTGCAAACAGCACTATTTTTTTAATTACTTGAATAATGATC
>NZ_DAMDAY010000128.1:2705-3429 GCF_032093475.1 Lysinibacillus sp.
CATGAACATTGCCCAAGGTATGACTAGTTTGATCGTTCCGATGTATTGGTCAAAAATATCTGGGCCAATTAAAAAACGGGGTGTATCCTGATAGCTTGCAGCAATTTTTACAGGGTTACCGAGTTTTTGGAGTACGGTTTTCACATCAGATTCTGAATATTGCTCAGGCAACATATTCTCTATAGTAGCCTTTAGATCAAGCAATATTTCTTCACGCCGCGTATTCTTATGTAGCTTTTTAGACACTTCATGAAGATAAGAATCAATTAAAGTCATTCAAATTCCTCCTTTAATCATTTTCAATGCTCATGATTTATTGTGGTAATATATGTTATTATGGCATCTAAAAATTAATATGAAAAAATCAAGAACAACATGCAATTCTTTAAAAATGGAGGGGAAATGGTGAGAGTGATAGAGAAAATAGTAAAGGAACAAGACTTTGTATCCTTTGTAAATATCGTTGTAGGAGCCTATCCGGGAAGAATGGATGGGGCACAACCGACAAAAGAGCGGCTAAAGAATCTATTTATGTACAATCAGAGCAATGACAAGTCTCTTCATTATTATGGACTATGGGAAAATGACAAACTCATAGGTGGTATGCGACTACATGACTTTCAAATGAGCCTATTCTCTAACATGCTACCAGTCGGTGGGGTAGGATTAGTTGCAGTGGATTTATTATATAAAAAAGAGAAGGTTGCAAAGGAATTAATCGAGC
>NZ_DAMDAY010000128.1:3439-13059 GCF_032093475.1 Lysinibacillus sp.
GAGCATTTTTTTAGTATTTTTCTTGAGAAGAATATTCACTTCGTGGCACTGTATCCATTTAGACCGGATTTTTATAAGAAAATGGGCTTTGGGTATGGACCAAAAATCTATCAATACTTAGTAGAGCCATTAAGCTTTCCTAAGGGGCCTACGAAAAAGCACCTAAAATATTTAACCATTGAAGATCAGCAACAGCTAATAGATTGCTATAACAGGGTTGCAGCTAAAAAGCATGGGATGTTTCTTAAAACAACATCTGAGGTATCCTTTATTTTTAAAAACATTGAAAATTATGTGATTGCGATGGAACAGCAAGGTACTGTACAGGGCTATATAGTCTTTTCGTTTAAAAAGCAAAGTGACGATAATTTTATGCTGAACAATTTGGTTATTAAAGAGTTCATCTATGAGACTCCACAAGCTTTATTAGAGCTTAGTACATTCTTAAACAGCCAGGCAGACCAGGTAAATAGGATTGAATGGAATACCCAAGAAGAAAATGTTCATTTCTTTCTAGGGGATGTTAGGAATGGTACAAATCAATTAATTCCAAGTGTCTATCATGCAAGTGCCATGTCAGGAGTTGGACTAATGTATCGTATTATTAATGTGAAGGGTTTTTTTGATGAGCTTAAGACGCGTAATTTTAACGGTGTCACCCTGACACTTAAATTGATCGTTATGGATTCCTTACTCGTTGAGAATAGCCAACAGCTCATTATTGAAGCCGTTAATGGTACCATTAACATTTTAGAAAGTGGTAGCTATGATGTTGAAGTAAGCATTGATGTAGCAGAGCTTTCTTCATTGATAATGGGTGTCGTAACAGTCCAAGAGCTCTTTATGCTTAGTCAAATAACGGTTAGCGATGAGCACTATTTACAGGTATTGCAGCATTTTTTCTTCGTCATTGAAAAGCCAACATGTTTATCGGCATTTTAAAAGACTCTCACGGTTTATTAATGTTCTTTTTCTATAAAAAGAGATGATCTCGAGGGTCTTTCAAGTGGTGTGATATTAATAATAAAGTAACTTATTATTAATATTAGAATAATTAAAGAATAAATTAACGTGTTCAAAGGATGATCGTGCTCTACAATAATTAAACGAATCATCGCTGTGATACCTATATATATAAAATAGCGAAGCGGGAAATGATAATCCTCTTTAAAATATTTAATAATCATTGTGATGAACTCAAAATATAAAAAGAAAATAAGAATATTGGCAAGGAATTGTTTATAATCGCCGCCTTCCTTGGCAAATAATAAAATTTTTAGAAATTCAATTAGCTCCTTAAAAAGTAAAAATGAAAGTATGAGAGCTAGTAATACAAGGCAGACATTGAGAAATAGCTGGAGAGATTTAGGCACAGCTTTAATGAGCTGTAAGTAAGTTGAGTTTTTTTGATTCATGTAATTCCTCCAATCGAATTCCTTATTAAACATTTCTAAATAATGAGGGAGCAACACATCATTATATGGCTATGCTTTGATACATTATGATATGAATATAACAATTTATCATTAATGTTTCTATTTGGTTTTGTAAAGTTTTGGTATATTTTCATGAAAGAAAGTTTTCAAAATAATTTAGTGGTATGCTAAAATAGATGTGCATGAATATAAAATTTAAAAGGGGTTTTTAAAATGGCAAAAGCTGCAAAAACTGATGCGAAAATTACACCAGAACGTTTAGAAGAAGCGTTAAATGTTCGTGACCGTCTAATTATTGAACTACTAGTACAAGTACTTGATGAAAAGTTAGTAATTGAGCGTCCTGTATTACGTGAGCGTCTAGGTAACCTTGTAGATCTTGCTGATCATGATGCAGAACTTAAGGAAACAATCCACGCTGTTATTAACAAACTATAATAATAAAAAGAATGCTACGGACTATGCGTAGCATTCTTTTTTATAAATTCATGTAAAGCGTTCTACTAAGTCATGCATACGCTCGGCCTCTGTATGAAGTTCCATAGAGGAGTTCATGATAGAGGTTACTGCTGACTTCTGTTCGTCAATAGAAGCATTAATTTGCTCGGTAGCTACACTGGCTATTTTAATAGCTTTCATCACAATAATCCGATTATCAGCTATTTCGTTCAACCCCTTATCGAGTGAGACAAGATGCTCCGAAATGTCGCGGATGAAGTCTGCGAGGAAAGTAAAAGCCCCCTTTACTTCACTAAATGACATCGCCTGACTTTGTGAAAGTTGCAGCGTGTGTATCATCTTTGCATCTGAATTAGCGGTATCACTTCAATATAGTTATATAATAGAAAATTCTGATAACGGATATAAGTTTATAAAGAATTATAAAAGAGGTAAGGTTCATAAAAAACCCCAATTAAGATGTTTGCTCTTAATTGGGGTTACGATTTATTAGTATACTTTATCACCGTTGAAGATAGAGTTCTTCACGATCACATAATCAACATTTCGAATAGCTTCTAGTTTTGTACCACCAGCATAGGAAATAGATGATTGTAAGTCTTGTTGCATTTCAATTAAAGTATCTTTGATGCTTCCTTTATGCTCAACATACATTTTCTTACCTTCGACATTTTTACGTTCGCCTTTTTGGAATTCAGAAGCAGAGCCAAAGTATTCTTTCACTGTTTTACCATCGATTTCGATTGTTTCACCTGGTGATTCTTCATGACCAGCAAATAGTGAACCAATCATCACCATTGAAGCACCGAAGCGTACAGATTTAGCGATATCTCCGTGTGTACGAATACCACCGTCAGCAATAATTGGCTTAGTAGCAGCCTTTGCACACCAACGTAATGCAGCTAATTGCCAGCCCCCTGTACCAAAGCCTGTTTTGATTTTAGTAATACAAACTTTCCCTGGTCCAATTCCTACTTTCGTTGCGTCTGCTCCAGCATTTTCGAGTTCGCGTACTGCCTCAGGTGTTCCAACGTTACCAGCAATGACGAAGCTGCTTGGTAGGTGTTTCTTAATATGTTGAATCATACGAATAACAGCATTTGAATGACCATGTGCAATATCAATTGTAATAAAATCAGGTACTAATTGGGCAGCTGCTAATTCTTCAATAAAAGTATACTCTTCTTCTTTTACACCAACGCTTATGGAAGCGATTAAGCCATCACCTTGCATTTCTTGAATGAAGTTTTTACGTTTTTCTGGTTGGAAGCGATGCATGATATAAAAGTAACCGTTTTCAGCTAGCTTCTTAGCAAGACTTTCGTCGATAATTGTTTGCATATTTGCAGGTACTACAGGAAGTTTAAAAGTATGTCCTCCTAAAGTAACAGAAGTATCACATTCTGAACGACTTTCTACAATACATTTTGCGGGAATTAGTTGAATATCCTCATAGTCAAATACGTTATCCATTATATACACTCCTAAAATACGAATATTTTTAAAGATTTAATTTAAATTGTTCGCCATTTGGTAATTTACATGATTTTTGAGTAAATGTCAAAGCTTTTGTGAAAATAAATAAAAAATTTAAAATTAAATGTAGTAAAATTTTTGGGTAAATGAATTTTTCATTTATAATTTGTGTTCTGATTTGTAATCCATGTACAATAGAATTGTTTCAAAAAATGACAAGGGAGTGTTGGAAATGGCAGTAGAGGTATATTTAATTTTTAATGGGAATTGTCGAGAAGCTGTTACGTTTTATGAAGATGTTTTTAATACGGACAAGGCTGAAATTATGACGTTTGGAGATTCACCCCAAAATCCTGATTATCCCTTACCAGAGGAAGCGAAGGATCTTGTTATGCATACAAGACTTTCTGTATTTGGTAGTAGAATTATGTTCTCAGATACATTTCCGGGCTCACCGTTCTCAGTTGGGAATAATGTCACGCTAGCGATTGTTTCCGATGATGAAGAACAAATGCGAAAAGCGTTTGACAAGCTTAAAGATGGTGGAAAAGTGACAATGGAGTTACAAGAAACTTTTTGGAGTAAATGTTACGGCTCGCTTACTGATAAATTCGGCGTTGAATGGCAATTTAGCCATGAGGTAAATGAATAAATAGCGCAATTAAAAGCACGATGATCCTGGGTTTTACCCAACGATCATCGTGCTGTTTCATTAGTAATTAAAACGATTTACATAGCCCTGTAATTCATCAGCCATATCGAGTAACGTTTTAGCTGAAGAAGCAATCTCCTGCATGGAAGATAATGTTTGCTCCGTTGATGCTGCCACTTCTTCAGAGGCAGCAGCATTAAGTTTTGCATGGTCTGACAGTTCAATCGCTGTTGCTGACACTTCTTCCACCACCGCAGACATCTCCTGTGCTGATGCAGAAATATCCTCCATTTTCGGTGCCATCTCTCGAAGACTTTCAACGATACTTGTAAATTTCTTTTTTGTATCCTTGGATAACTGTAGACCTTCTTGGACATCTGAGGAAGCTTTCATCATTGTTTGAACAGATTTAGCCGTATCCTGTTGAATACCTGTAATAAGCGCAGAAATTTGTTCCGCTGATTGATGGGATTGCTCTGCTAATTTTCGAACTTCATCTGCCACGACTGCAAAGCCTTTGCCGTGTTCTCCTGCTCGTGCTGCTTCAATAGCAGCATTTAGAGCTAGTAAATTGGTTTGGTCAGAAATAGCACTGATCATTTCTAAAATTGAACCGATTTCTTTAGTGCGGTCATAAAGAGTTTTAATCATTCTATCCGATTGTGTAACAGATTCATGAATATAATTCATTTGTTGTACAGTTTGTTCGACAGATTGGCCTCCTTCTTCAGCTAGTTGAATGGCTTGACTGGATAGGTCTGAAACTTGGAGTGCGCTATCAGCAACTTCGACAACCCCTTTAGCAATTTCCTCAACTGAAATAGCGTTTTGGTCAATGCTGGTTGTTTGCTTCTCAGTACTCATAGCAACCTGTTGCATAGCTTCTGTTACCTGTTCCGATGCTGCAATATTTTGCTCAGCATTTGCAGAAAGACTTTGGGCAGAATTTTGAACCTGTTGTGAGCTTTGGTCAACATTACGAATTAGCTTTTTTAGGCTAACTTTCATCGAGACAAATGCTTCACCGAGTTGTCCTATTTCATCTTTAGAATGAATGTCAATAAACTCTGTTAAATCACCATCACTAATTTTTAAGGCACTTTGTTTAAGTTTATTAATCGGGTTGACAACCGATTTAATCATGAAGAGCATAAACAAAACGCCAACTAAAATTGAAACTACAATAATGATTAAGTTAATCTTCAATGTGGAGGTAGCAGCCTTTGCAGCCTCTGCAGTAAACATTGTACCAATTACCTTCCAACCAGTTAGTTCATTGGTCATAAACTGCATATGACGGTCCTTTTCAACAATAGATCCGCTTTCTTGTTCATAAATTTTTGTAATATAGCTTTCTGCTGCCTCGGTACCACTTTCTTTATCTGGCTGGGCAATATAAATTTTATTGTTATCTAAAAGGGAAGCAAAGCCAGTCTCTCCAATGCGAATATTATTCGTTATGTCACTTAGTGTCGAAATATTTAAATCTAGTCCTAATACGCCAGAGCCATCTGGTAATGCTTGAGTGATTGTAATAACGATGTCACCTGTAGATTGGGTTACATATGGAGCTGTAATAGAAACCCCGCCATTACTATCTAAAGCCTGTGTATACCAAGGCCGTGTACGTGGATCAAAGCCATCAGGATAGTCTTGAGCAGGCTCGTCCAATAGTTTGCCATCAGAAGTACCAATATAAATCAATTCTACTTCAGGGTGCATATTAACGTATTCATTTAGTAATGATTTAAGTTTTGGAACATTTTCATCTTGAAAGAAGGATTTATTAAATTTCTTTGAAAAATATTGTACATCCTCTAATTTTGGTTTAATCATGTTCGTAATGTTGGTATTAAGAATACGTACACTTTCAGTTGCACTTGCTTGTTGTTCTTCTGAAATCTGCTTTTCAGCACTTTGGTAGGAAACAATTCCAATTAACAGTGTTGGGATGAGAAGCATTGCTAAAAACGAGAAAATAAGCTTTTTTCTTAAACTTAGTTGTTTCACTTGTATTATCCTCACATAATTTTTTTGTTCTATACTTTTCCCTAGAAGGTAAATAATTCTCATTCTATCAGAAAAAAAAGAAAAGTTAAGTACTTTAGATTAATTATTTGTGAGTAATATATATGACTATCAATTATTCGAAATTTCTCAAAATTAAATATTGTTAGAAGCTATATAAAGGTCAAGATTGATGTATACTAATCTCAAAAGAGGAGGGAGGAATATCATGATTCATCAAATTGGACAGGTAATGCTCTATGTTAATGATCAAGATGTAGCGGTAAAGTTTTGGACTGAAAAAGTAGGATTTGTTGTCGTTGCTCAACAGGAAGAAGCTGGGATGCGCTGGATAGAAATTGCCCCAACGAAGGAAGCTCAAACATCCTTTGTATTGCACAATAAAGAAATTATCGCTAAAATGCAGCCAGAACTAAATTTAGGAACACCTTCCATTATGTTTTACGCCGATAAAATTGAAGAAATGTACCAAGACTTTCAAGCAAAGGGCATTAAGGTAGGGGATCTAGTAATGATGCCAATGGGTAGAGTTTTTAATTTTGCAGACCCTGAAAATAACTATTTTGCTTTAGTTGAAAAACAAGTATAAATACCAATATCTGCTCGTTTTTGTTAGATTATTGCATTAAAACGAGCAGATTTACTTTTTATCTTATTTAATAGAGATAGTCTCTATGATAAATCCTCTCCAAAAATAGATACTGTTTGTCGGTCTATTATAAATTCACGACCATTCCATTTTAAAATATTTTCTACATAACCTAATCCGTCAGCATGATATCTACCGGCAATTTCTTGATATCCTAAAATTTCATATGTCCCATCTCGATCATAATCAACGGGATATAGTCCACTAAAAGGATCTACCCAGCCTTCAATTGGTTGCTTTAAAGTGCCATCTGGATTATAGATTTCTGCTAAGTAGTCTGTACCCTTATACTGTAAATCGATGGTGTATCGTTTAGCAGGATTCGAACTTTGAACAACAGCCTTGTAGTGATCAACATAACGGACACTATATTTTAGTTTGTTATTGAAAGACTCTGCATCAAAAATAGAAAGTATTTGGTTGTTGATCGAGGCAAATATCTCGCCATTAATTATACCTCCACTACCTCCTGTATCGGAGATTACAAAAATATCCTCAATATGATTACCAGTAAAATCGCCTAAGAAAAGGGTTGGGTTATAGCCTATATTTTGTTTCAGTGGAATTTGTTCCATTTGTCTTGTTTGACCATAAAAAATAGCGAGTGTTATATCTTTCCATAAGGGACTATCAGGCTGTTTAGTGCCCATTAAAAAAATGGTTTCAAAAAAGCCATCACCATTAATATCACCAAACTTAGTTTGAATTACTTGTGGAGCGAAATAGGATAAGGTGCCACCATTTTGTGGCGAAGTGAAGTTGTTCGTCATGTATACACCTCTTTCATTAGTCTTAGCATATGTTGTAAACAAAGCTTGGTGCATAAATAAAAGGGTAAAGTTGAATCATTTTAATTCATATTAAACTAACAAAAAAACTTGTATATTACCCATTGACATTTTTAAATGTGAAAAGTATTATAAGTGTCAACGAATCTGAAAATTCAGTACCTAATAGCATCTCCCTACAATAAGTAGGCAGAGATTTTTTTTCACTAATAATTCTTAGTAAATTTATATGATTTATATTAATTGAACGGAATACTCCTCCTCTAGAGAGGAAGATGATTCATTTCACTGGGTGCTCAATCAAGTAAACCCTTCGGAAGTATCGGATTTGAAGGGGAGCTTTTCGAGCAAGCCCCAAAAAAATCTAGATACAAATATGCCGAGGTGTAATTGATATATTGTGGGAAGAAGGAGATATACTTGAAAAATTTATTTGTAAAAACAGAGCGACAACGATTTTGGTTAGAGCAACTCGCAGCTATTGCAGAGCCGATCAAGTCCAAGGCTGTTGAGGTGGATGAACAATCTCGTTTCCCTTTCGAGGCGTATCGATTACTTTTGCAAATGGGCTACCCGCAGCTTACTTTACCGAAGCAATATGGCGGAGAAGGTCTATCAGTCTATGATATGGTGCTTGTGCAAGAAACGTTAGCAAGCTATGACGAAAACGCATCTCTATCCCTTGGGTGGACATTAGGCGTTGTCGGTGAAATATATGAAACGAAGTTATGGACTGAGAATTTATTAACAGCGTTTGCTGAAGAAATAAAGGGAGGTGCCATCATTAATAGAGCTGTTAGTGAGGCAGCAACGGGAAGTCCAACGCGTGGTGGTCGACCTGGAACAACCGCTGTTTCTACAAAAGATGGCTGGCTATTAAATGGACGCAAGATCTTTACGACTGCATCTCCAGTACTCGATTATTTTCTAACTTCAGCTTGGATTGAAGAAAAGCAACAAATTGGGTTTTTCCTCATTCATAAAGATTCGAAAGGGTTATCCATTGAAGAAAATTGGGAAATGTCTGCAATGCGAGGCACAAGTAGCCATGATCTTGTGTTAAAAGATGTCGTTGTAGCAAAGGAGCATTTAGTTGAGTTACCAAGTCATCCTAGTAGCGGTAAGATAAACGGCTGGATACTCCATATTCCAGCTACCTATTTAGGTATTGCACAAGCTGCCCGTGATTATGCCATTCATTTTGCTAATCATCATCAGCCCAATAGCTTGAATGCTCCGATTAGTACGTTACCAAATGTACAACAGCTTTTAGGAGATATTGAATTAAAGCTCCATCAAGCACGCTTTGTCCTGTATGGGGTGGCTGAAGCCTACGATGATCCAGCTAGACGCGGACTTATCACAAATGAAATGGCTGTGGCTAAACATACAGTTACAAATCTGGCTATTGAAATAGTGGATAAGGCAATGCGAGTAGTTGGAGCAAAAAGCTTACAGCTGACAAATCCATTACAACGCTACTATCGCAACGTTCGTGCAGGACTTCATAATCCGCCAATGGATGATATGACGATTATTAAATTAGCGACTGCTGCAATCGAACAAAAGAAGCTATCTGAAAGTTAATGAAAATTTACATGAGGAATAAGGAGAAATGACATATGAAGAAAAATAAAATTTTTCAACTTGCTGCGGTTGGTTTGGCTTCTATAGCACTTTTAACAGCTTGTAATTCTGGAGAATCAGCTGAAAAGGATTCAGGCGATGGTGATAAGGTTCGTACGGTTAAGGTTGCCTATGATCAAGCATCAAAGCCGATTAGTTATATTGACGATAATGGGAATCCTACAGGTTATGATGTAGAAGTAATGAAATTAGTAGATGAATTATTGCCGGACTATCAATTCGAATATGTAGGCACAACGAGTGATGATTTATTGATTGGTGTAGAGCAAGGGAAATATCAAGTAGGGGTGAAAAATGCCTTCTTTACGCAAGAGCGAACAGAGAAATTTATTTTCCCGAAGGAGTTTTTAGGGTTAAGTAGTGCAGGTCTAGTTTTACGTAAAGAGGATGAAGGTGTGAAAACATTAGCTGATTTTGCGAAAAAGGGCTATTCGTTAGCACCGATTGCTGCTAATAACGCTCAATATACAATTATTGATGAATAC
>NZ_DAMDAY010000129.1:0-12983 GCF_032093475.1 Lysinibacillus sp.
GGCTGGTGCCATTAAATAGGCCATACATTATTGGGGTAGATGGTGGTGGTACGGGAACTCGGGCAGTGATCGGTACACAAAAAGGAGAAGTGCTAGCCATTGTTGAAGGAGCAGGAACAAATATGAAGTCAAAGCCACCAGATGAGGTAAGGCAACAGATTGTGCAGCTACTAGAGCAGCTATTACAAAAAGTTAGTGCCACAAAGAATGATATTTCTACAGTCTTTCTATGTGTGGCGGGAGGGGATCGACAAGTAGATAAAGATCGATGGGAACGATGGCTGGGCTTTTTATTCCCTGCTAGCACCTGTCAGATAACGATTACCAATGATGCAGTAGCTGCGCTTACTAGTGGCACTTTTACAAAGCAAGGGGTTGTTGTAATAGCAGGAACGGGTTCCATCGTATATGCTATCGCAAAAAAACTTCAAGTTAGTCGTGTCGGAGGATGGGGTTACCTATTAGGTGATGAAGGCAGTGGCTACTATATTGGGCAAGAGGCATTGCGTGCTATTGCACAACATTATGATGTTTTTGGTATGAATGGTGATGTGTTTACAGCGACTATTTTAAATCAGCTATCATTAACCAATCCTGCTGACATCATTACGCAAGTTTATGAGGATCCACAGCCTCGTGTACTTATAGCCTCCCTAGCTCGGACGGTGTTAGGTTTAGCTGAACAACAGAATGCTAAGGCGGAGAATATCATCAAACAGGCAGTTCACCATCTAGTTCAATTCATCCAAACGATGTTAATAAAAGAACCACAGATAAAAAACCTGCCCATTGTCCTATGCGGAGGCTTATTTGAAAATCTTTACTTTGTTCAGTGTTTTCAAATGAAGCTGAAACAAGCTTCAATCCATAATCGATTAATTCAACCTGAAGTACCACCTGTTATAGGGGCATTTATTAATGGGCTTTTCAATGAGGGAATTCAAATGACAGAGGCTTTACAACGAACGATAAAGAAAACTTGGATGAGCATTCACGAAAATAGTATGGGGGGATTTGATCATAATGGAACGAATGACAAAACTGACGACTGAAGGCTATCATCCAGATACGGCAAATTTAGATTTAATGAGCACTGCTGAAATTGTAAAGCTGATGAATGAAGAGGATAAAAAAATACCGCAAGCAATAGCTAAGGTCTTGCCTGCAATTGAACAAGCTATAATAGCCGTTGTTCAGGCACTTAAGAACGGTGGGAGATTATTTTATGTAGGTGCAGGGACAAGTGGACGTATTGGGTTGCTTGATGCGGTGGAATGTCCACCTACATTTAGTACGTCCCCGAAGCTTGTGCAGGCTATATTGGCTGGAGGATCAGAGGCGGTAATGATAGCTATAGAAGGCGCCGAAGATGATCTATCTTTAGGAGAAGCAGAACTAAAGAAACAGCAGCTAACAAACCGCGATGTAGTGATCGGTATTGCGGCAAGTGGTCGAACTCCTTTTGTGAAGGGGGCATTAATTTATGCTCAGCAACAAGGGGCTAAAACAATTAGTTTAGTTAGTAATGCTCATGCGGTTATTAGTCAGTACGCTGATATTAAAATTGAGGTGATTACGGGACCGGAAATTTTAACAGGTTCTACAAGATTGAAGGCTGCAACCGCTCATAAACAAATATTGAATATGATTACAACGGCTTCGATGATTAAACTCGGAAAAGTTTATAAAAATTTAATGGTGGATGTCCATGCTAGTAACTTTAAATTACGAGAGCGTGCCAAACATATTGTCTGTGAAGTGACGGGTGTTACTTATAGTCAGGCTGAAAGAGTTCTGGAGCAAACCAATTTCCACGT
Source organism: Lysinibacillus sp. (assembly GCF_032093475.1). Taxonomy (NCBI): domain Bacteria; kingdom Bacillati; phylum Bacillota; class Bacilli; order Caryophanales; family Bacillaceae; genus Lysinibacillus; species Lysinibacillus sp. The sequence goes on from NZ_DAMDAY010000129.1 coordinate 1,818, forward strand.
AAAGCTCGCGATTGTGATGCTCTTGACGAATACAACTATTGAAGAAGCAACAGAATTACTCGCTCAATCCGAAGGGCACGTGCGTAGAGCGGTGGCGCTAAAGAAGTATTGATGAAGAAGGTGCATGGATAACCTCCTTTTATCTAGAGATGGGGCTGGAAAAATGGAAAAAATAAATGCTGGTTTAATTATGCTTGCTGAAATGCACGAAAAGCTTCCCCCCTCCGAAAAGAAGGTGGCAAGCTATATATTAGCACATCCAACACAGGCAATAAAAATGACTGCGGTTGAACTAGGAGAAGCTAGTCAAACAAGTAGTGCGGCTGTTATTCGGCTGTGTAAATCTCTAAATATTAGCGGTGTTCAAGAGCTGAAATTACGTATTGCTGGTGATTTACAACATACGATAACTGTAGATCGAGATATTGAGGCAAATGAAGCATTACCATCGATTGTAGAAAAGGTAACGATACAAAGTAGTGAAATTTTAACACAAACAGCTAATTTAATAGATATAGCTGAATTAGAACGTGCGGTATCTGCTTTATCGCAAGCACGCAAAATTATTTTTTTTGGTGTAGGTGCTTCAGGTATAACAGCAAAGGATGCAGATCAAAAGTTTTTAAGAATTAATAAAAATAGTAGGGCATTTATGGATTTACACTTAGGAGCTACTGCGGTTGTTAATGCGCAGAAGGGGGATGTAATAGTAGGGATTTCCTTTTCTGGGGAAACACATGAAGTGGCAAAAATCCTGGAGATAGCTAGTGAAACACCTGCAACTACAATTAGTTTAACACGCTATGGAAGTTCATTAGTTTCTAGTTTAGCGGATATTTCTTTATATGTATCTCCAAATGTTGAAGCAACCTTTAGAAGCGGTGCTACCTCATCACGTCTTGCCCAGTTGCTTGTCATTGATATTTTATTCATGGGGGTAGTGACAAGTGCCTATGAACAAACAATAGACTATTTAGACGAAACACGTACCATCATTCAAGGATTGCAAAAAAAAGTGGCTAAACGAAAAAATAGAATAAAATAAAACGAAGACGATCAAGATTCATAGCATCGTCTTCGTTTTTTATAGTTTTGTTTATATCCGTTCTTCTGTTTCGGGGTCGAAGAAATGAATCTTTTCTTCTTTCATAACGAGCGTTACGACCTCAGTTGGTTGAAAATTACTATCAGCTTGAACACGCGCAATAAATGGCTGAGTTACTAAAGAAGAATATAAGAAGGTTTCTGCACCGAGCAATTCAGCAACATCAACAGTTGCTTTGAAAGCATAAGGGGAAATGATATCAGTGATTTGTAAATCCTCTGGTCGTATTCCCATAACAATTTCTTTCCCTAAATAATTTTTTCTCTGTAATAATGGCAAGTACTTGGGAGGGATAGGGAAGCTTTGACCATCTAAAAGAATCTCCGTTTCTGTAAGTCGACAATGGAATAGGTTCATAGATGGTGAACCGATAAAGCCTGCCACAAACATGTTATGTGGTGTATTATATACTTCTTTTGGTGTCCCAATTTGTTGAATAAGCCCATCTTTCATCACCACGAGACGTGTAGCCATTGTCATAGCCTCGGTTTGATCATGAGTAACATAGATCGTTGTTGTTTGAATTCGTTGATGGAGCTTTTGAATTTCCGCACGCATTTGCACACGTAATTTAGCATCCAAATTAGAAAGAGGTTCATCCATTAAAAATACCTTCGCTTCTCTAACAATAGCACGGCCAAGAGCCACACGTTGACGTTGTCCACCTGATAAAGCTTTTGGCTTTCTTTTTAAATAATCCTCTAATCCTAAGATTTTAGCAGCCTCTTTGACACGGCGATCAATCTCTTTTTTATCGACCTTCCGGAGCTTTAAGCTAAACGCCATATTATCATAGACGGTCATATGCGGATATAAAGCATAGCTTTGGAATACCATTGCGATACTTCTATCTTTCGATTCCACATCATTCATTAAGACATCATCAATAAAAAGTTCCCCTTTGGATATATCCTCTAAACCAGCAATCATACGTAATGTTGTAGTCTTTCCACAGCCCGATGGACCTACAAACACAATGAATTCTTTATCATGAATATGCAAATTAAAATCAGTTACAGCCTGGACATTTTTATCGTATATTTTATAGATGTGCTCTAGCCGTAGTTCCGCCATACACGCTACACCCCTTTGCAAGTCATACTATCATTGTAAATGACTTCTTAATTGAACGATAGGGCAATGGTGCACAGTGGTGGGGGTATAAATTGTGCAGTTGACCTTAACGTGACTCCAAGAAAATAATGGCGAGATAAACCTCTAGTCGATGAGAAAATTGCCTAATGTCCTTTTGTGTTAGTTGCTGGAATTTTTCTAAGCGATTTTGTAGTGTATTACGGTGCATATACAACTTTTTTGAGGCTACTGTGATATTACCTTCGTATTCTATTAATTGTTTTATTGTATGAAGTAAATCAGGCTGAGAGGTAGCATTTTTTAAGATAGAGGAGATAAAAATATCTTTCGCTTGAGGCTCTGTATGCTGAGCTACGTATGGCACTAAAAGCTCTTGCTGTGTGAGCACATGCTTATTTGTGTAAGTCCAAATCGATTGTTGTAGCTGGACATACCAGTTAAATTGCTCCTTTGTCGTGCTAATGTCTTGTATTACATCAGAAACGAAGATTTTAAAATGAACCTCAATGTTCTCTATTAAAGGGTCGAGATAATGAGCAAGGTTTAATATTTCATTGCCCTCGATACATTCTATAATGGTGAATAATTGGGGATGAAGTGATATCAATAGAATATCCTTTCCCAATAAAGCTTCGAAGACTTTTCGTAGTAAAGATGGTGCTGTAAATGCTTTGTCAAAGTGGAGAAATATTAAACGGTGCATAGGAAGGACTGTAGGAGCAACATCCGACTTATCTGTTAAATATTCTAACCAGACAAGGTCATAGTCATTTGGCAAAGCAATAGGGCCTGAGAAAATTTGCAATAGCTCTAATTCACTTTGTGTTATCGTGTGTTTTGGAATTTCATAGAGCTGATTATTAAAATTAAATACATAGTTTTCATCCGTTTTATTGGAAAAGGGGCTTAATGAAGGGAAGCGTTGCTGTAATTTTTGATAGTCCATACATACAACTCCTTTTAAATTGAAAGAAAAATAGGTCAAATTCGTATAGTTATATATATGAAGAAATATTTATAGTAATCATACAAAAACACGAATATTAGCTAGTATGATAGTTTACATACCTAATGCTAATATCCGTGTTATCCTTTAAGCGTCTTTTTTAAATAACTTACCTGGCCAGAATGCATATTTACCAAGTACTGTTGTGATTGCTGGAACTAGCAATGGTCTTACAATGAATGTATCGAGAAGCACACCAATCGCTGTTACAACACCAAATTGTACAAGTACCTGAATCGGTAATGTGGCAAGAACAGCAAATGTACCTGCTAAAATGAGGCCAGCAGATGTAATAACACTTCCCGTCCGAACTACACCTTCTTCTACAGCTGTTAAATGATTGACTGTTTTACGTTTTTTCCAAATTTCCGAAATCATAAAGATATTATAATCTTCTCCGAGTGCGACTAAGAACACGAAGGAATACAGTGGGATAGCTCCAGAAATGGCCTCTGCCCCCATGATGTGGTGTAAGATTAACCATCCAGCGCCTAATGCACCGAAGTAAGAAATAATAACGGTTGCTAATAAATAAATAGTAGCTGTAATGGAACGCAAATAGACAAACAATAGTAATGCGATTAATGCAATCATCGTTGGCATGATCACCGTTTCATCACGCTTAGTTATTTGTTTTGTATCATATTGGCTAGCAGTTTCTCCACCAATCCATACATGCTTCTCCGCATTAGTAAGTCCTTGATCCTCCAAAATTTTAATAACCTTAGTTTTAAGATCAGGAATACGGGCTAATGATTCCTTTGCGTATGGGTTGGCATTTAAAGTGAGTTCGTATAATTGAATGTCATTATTTTTTTCGCCTGTTCGTACATCTTCAACTCCATCAATATAGGAGATTGCTGTAAGTTGCTGCTGTAAATTAACATTAGCCCCTTCAGTATCAATAACTAATTGCACAGGTGCTAATTCTCCAGGCGAAAAATTTTCTTCTATTAATGTAAAACCTTCTCGAGACGGCATATCTTTCGGGAAGGATGACAGTAAATCAAAGGTATATTGAATACGTGGAACAAATGCTGCTAATCCTCCCAGTAATATTACCGTTATGGTGATAACAATCCATGGCTTATGCGTAACAAAATGTCCGATTTTATGGCTAACCTTATGGGAAGGCTTATGTTGTTTCTTACCTTTTTTAGTGGCCATTTGCTCTGTTCGGGGGATGAATGGAAAGAAAGCGACGCGCCCTATTAGTACAAGAATAGCCGGTAGGACAACAAGAGCAGCAATTCCCATCACCAGCACGCCAAAGCTAAATGGGACAGCAAAACGCTGAAATGCACCATAATGAGCAAGACTGAGTGTAGCTAGACCAATAACAACTGTTAAGGCACTCATTAAAATAGCACCGCCTGATTCTTTGACAGCCAGCTTCATAGCGGCAGTCTTATCCTCCACATCAAAGAGAATTTCTCTATATTTAGATATTAAAAATAAACAATAGTCAGTCCCCGCACCAAAAAGTAAAACAGTCATAATAGAGACTGCTTGTGAATCCTTATCAATCCACCCATGGTCAGCAAAGAAACCTAAGGTCGGACTGATAACACCATAGGCAAGCCCAACAACAAGTAAAGGAATAATAGCTAGCAATGGTGAACGGTAAATAATAATAAGTAATACTAAAACAAGTAATACTGTTGCTATTAATAGTTTTACATCTGCTTGAGAAAATAAACTAACAGCATCTGTAGCAATCCCAACTGGTCCAGAATAACGCACATGAAGTCCATCACTGGAAAGTTCTTTATCTTGTTGGACTTGGTAGCGCTCCATGATCTTTGTTAGTTTATCCAAACTATCCTGTAGCAAATCTGTCGCGACTCCTTTTTCAAAAAACACAGGTGTTACTATTGTGGTGCCATTTTCGGAAGTAGAAGCCATTAAAGCTTGAGTTGGCATTTGGTCAAATGGTGGGACAAGAGTTTGATGAGCTAATGGCTTTGCCGAAAGCTCGCTGTAAACACGCTGTATTGCTGAAAAATCATCGGATGTTAGACCACTGTCACGATGCCATACTAGCAATAAGGGTGTTCCAGCATCATTAGGAAATTGCTCTGCAATAATCGCTGCCGCTTGTTCAGACATTTCAGTGTCAGGTAAATTTTTGCCCGACTCGCTTTCTATGCTATTGATTTGTGGCCAAGCAAATGACAGCACAACTACTAATAACACCCAAAAAGCTAGTGCTACTAATCGCCCCTTTTTACTTGCAACCATTGAGCCCCATTGCTCAAGTGGATGTTTTTTCATCAAAAGACCTCCATTTCATGTAAGTGACTTAATTATATATACTAGAAGGTTAATTAATCAATCAAGAAATATTAATATGTTATAATATGTGTTAAAACAATGCTTTATTTAAGGAGGCGAACTTGATGAAACAATCACCGCGTGTTCTCGGGAGACCTCGCCATGATGAAAATGCGAAACCAACAAAAGATATTGTTCTTGAAACGGCCACAAGGCTTTTTATTAAAGAGGGCTACAAAAATGTGTCGATGGATGATGTAGCAAAAGCTTGTAACGTAACAAAGGCAACTATCTATTACTACTACCCAACTAAAGGCGAGTTATATACATCTGCATTAATCGCAATGATGGATCGTATCAAGCTATCTATCCTACAAATTTTAGAGCAGTCGAAACCATTTAAAGAACGGCTTGAACAGCTTGTTGAGATTCATTTATCAGCAACAATCGATATTGATATGAAAAATTTTATGAAAGAGGCGGCCATTAATTTATCAGAAGACCAGTTAAGTCAAGTTCATGCTTCTGAAAACAGAATGTACCAAACGATTGAGCGAGCCATGGAAATGGAAATGGATAAGGGTACTATTAGAAAAGGAAATTCAACATTTTTTGCCCATACCTTCATGGCACTGATGTCTGTAGGATATTTTAAAGATGGGGATGGAAATAGATTATTTCAAACAGAGGCAATTGCTGCAAAAGAAATAGTGGAATTTTTCTGGCTTTCTGTCCAAGTTTAAGACTAAATTTTAGGTGAAAACAAATGGAATCTTCGTAGAAATAGCTTGCGCAAAATTCCTAATAGTATTTTTTTACATCTAGGACAAAATACAAACGTAAATACAATAAATAGTTGACGAAATCAATGAATTTTGAAAAGATTGTCGAAATTGTGATTTAGCTCATTGAAATAATGTACAAACAGCCTTATAATGAAGGTTGTAATGTCACCAAGACAAGATAAGGATGGTATTATGATGCGCTTTTTGCGGTTTAAAGTAAACATTGTAATAACAAGTCATACGAAACGCTATCCAGCCCTTGTGACTGGTGAATGTGTAAGATATACGCTGTAACGACTGTTAAGTTTTACCTTAATGGTCTTTTTTACATGTAGGCAATAAAAAATAGTACTAGTGATGGCAAAGGAGAGTTCAAAATGTCAGAAACGAATAACCAAACACAGGCTGAGCAAGTAACTGTGAGCAAAGAACAATTAGATGTGCTAGATCAATTATTAAAGCCTGAAGTTCAAGAATCTCTTACAACTTTAGTTGAGCAATTACCAAAGTTAACTGAAATGATGACATTATTAACGAAATCATACGAGTTTGCTCAAGCTGTTGCAACAGACGAAGTGCTTAAAAATGATACTGTTGGAGCAGTAACAGAAATCGCTGGACCTGTAGTGGGCTCTGCGAAAAACCTTGCAGCAACTGCAATTGAAGCTAAAGACCGTGCAGCTGAAAGCCATGAAGTAATTGGTTTATTCGGTCTTGTGAAAATGTTAAAAGACCCTCAAGTTCAAAATGTTTTCCGTTTTGTTAATGCTTTCTTACAAGTAAATGCAGAGCGCAAAGCTAAATAAGACTCAAGGTAAATTCAATTCGTAAGGACGGAGGATTAATTAATCATGTCAAAAGAAATCGTCATCTTAGGTGCAGGTTATGCTGGCGTTTTAACTGCATTAACAGCACGTAAGTATCTATCAGCTGATGAAGCTAAAATTACTGTAGTAAACCAATTTCCAACACACCAAATCATCACTGAGCTTCACCGTTTAGCTGGTGGTACAATTGCAGAAGGTGCTGTTGCTCTACCACTTAAAAAAATCTTTAAAGGTTTAGATATCGATCTACACATTGCGAAAGTAACAAAATTCAATGTAGATACTAAAAAAGTTGATTTAGATAATGGCTATACATTAACTTACGATACACTTGTTGTATCTTTAGGAAGCCAAACCGGATTCTTCGGTATCCCAGGGTTAGAAGAAAACTCAATGGTACTTAAATCAGTAAATGATGCCAACAAAATTAACAAGCATATTGAAGACCGCATTAAAGCATATGCTCAGTCTAAAGATGAAGCAGACGCAACAATCGTTATCGGTGGTGGCGGTTTAACAGGTGTTGAGCTTGTTGGTGAAATCGTGGACAACTTCCCGAAAATCGCTGCAAAACACGGTGTTAATTTTGCTGATCTTAAAATTAAGCTTGTTGAAGCAGGTCCAAAAATCTTACCAGTACTTCCAGATACACTTATCCAACGCGCTACTGAAAGCTTAACAAAACGTGGCGTAGAATTTATTACTGGTACGCCTGTAACTGGTGTGGATGGTAATGTTATTTCTCTTAAAGATCGTGAACCAATTGTTGCCAATACACTTGTTTGGACAGGTGGAGTTGCTCCACTTCCAATCGTAGGCGAATCAGGTCTAGCAGCTGATCGTGGTAAAGCAACAATCAACGAATTCTTACAATCTACATCTCATGAAGACGTATTTGTTATTGGTGACGCGTCTGTTGCATTACCAGCAGATGGTGGTCGTCCGCTTTACGCTCCAACTGCACAAGTTGCTTGGCAAATGGGTGAATGCGCTGGTTATAATGTATTTGCACAATATAAAAACCAAGAAATGAAACCATTCTCAGCAGTTAACTCTGGTACACTTGCAAGCTTAGGTCGTAAAGATGCTGTTGCTACAATCGGAGCTAGCAACACAGAGCTTAAAGGTCTTCCTGCAACATTAATGAAAGAAGCTTCTAACATTCGTTATTTAACACATATTAAAGCTTTATTCGGTTTAGCATATTAAAATAGTGAATTCCCTTAAATGCAATTTTGCGTTTAAGGGGATTTTTTTGTGTAAAAACCTGGGATATTATTGATTAATCGTAAGGTAATGGATAAAATTAATTGAATAGGAAAAATTTACTTGGGGTGATAGGACGATGTTCACGATATTTCGATCAAAAGAAGAGGATGTTGAGCAATTTAAAAAGAAAATTGATGAGCTAAATGCGACATTAGATAAAAAAGACCATGAATTTCAATTATTTTTAAATCTGTTACATAAGGAAATCATTGAAACTATTGAACAACATAACAAGGTAAATAATCAGCATGCAATTTTAGGAGAAATGGTTGCTGATATTGTGGGAGAGTTTAATAAAGTAGAGGCAAGCACAATTCAATCTAAGGAGATTTCTGAAAACGCACTAGATAAAGGCAATGTATTAATTTCTTCATCCGATCAAATGATGACATTATCAGTAGAAAGCAAGCAAGCTGTCCATGAAGTTGAACAGCTTATTGATGCATTAGGAGAGCAATCTCAGAAAACCTCTTTAAGCATGAGCCATTTAAGTGAACGATCCAAGCAAATTGCAGAAATAGTAAATGTTATTGGGGAAATTTCAAATCAAACAAATTTACTAGCTTTGAATGCATCAATTGAAGCAGCAAGAGCAGGGGAGCATGGTAAAGGTTTTTCAGTTGTTGCTGAGGAAGTTCGGAAATTAGCTGAAAACACGAAAACTAGCACAGAGGATATTGCAAATTTAACAAAGAAAATTGAGGAACAAATTGCACATGCTTACGAAGATAATAAAAATAATATGCAGCTAGTAACGGAAGGTATTGATAAAAGTGCTAAAACCTCAGTGAAAATTGATCAATTACTACAAATTATGACCAATGTTCAAAGAGGAATTAATGAGCTATTAGATTCCATTAAAGATCAAAAACTATCAAACGAAGATGTGATGCATAAATTTAAAACGACAACAGCCTTATTCGATGAAACTAATCATGTCCTAACAAGCCATATTGATGAATCCGAAATTGTGACGAAAAAACTTTTAGCAGCAGTAGAGCAAGTAAAATATTTCCCAACTGAATAAATAAATAGGTTACACTATTGAAACCATTCTATAATTTTTAAGGTTTAATAAAGAAAACCCTGTATAGACCTCCTAAAGTGTCTATTACAGGGTTCATTTGTTTATTTAAAATCGCCAACTTTTTCTTTTAAAGCGGCTAATTGATCTGGATAGTTCTTTTCAGTAATGTCATTCCATAATTCTGCATCTTTTATACCGCATCTCTCTGGAATAAATACTGGATCAAGCCCCATTTTCTTTTGCTCCTCATAATCTCTCAACGTAGCAATACCTGGCTTTGTTAATAGGATAATAGCTATTAGGTTTAACCAAGCAAGGGTTCCTACACCAATATCCGCAAGATTCCAAGCCGTCGAGGATGAACGAATAGTACCGAAAAAGATGGAGATAACCAATAGTACCTTTACAACAACTGAAATAGTCCCAAAGTTTTTACTGTTTTTAAATAAGTAAGCAACATTACTCTCTGTATATACTCCAAAAGCAAGCATTGTAGTAATGGCAAAGAAGAATACAGCGATTGCTACAAACGGGCTTCCTAAGCCAGGAATAAATGAGTTAATAGCCTCTTGAGCGAAAGCTGTACCCGCTTCAACTCCAGGAAGATTCTCGACTATAAATCCACCGTTAGGATGGGCGATATTGTAACTACCTGTAGAGATAATCATAATGGCTGTAGCTGTACAAACAAGTAATGTATCTACATAGACAGAGAATGCTTGTACAAGCCCTTGTTTGGCAGGGTGAGATACTTCTGCGGTACCAGCTGCTTGTGCTCCTGTACCTTGACCTGCTTCATTTGAATAAGCACCTCTTTTTACTCCCCACATAATGGCATTCCCAAAAACAGCTCCGAATGCAGCATTTAAATTAAAGGCAGAGCTAAAAATTAATGCAAATATAGCAGGCACTTCTTTTATATTGATAAATAAGATAACGAACGCAAGAAGTATGTAAGCTGTTGCCATAAACGGTACAGCATACTCAGCGACTTTACCAACCCTTTTGATTCCGCCGAAAATAGCAAATCCAAATATTGCCGAAACAATGATACCTGTGATTATTGGTGAAATCCCGAATGCACTTTTTGTAGAATCTGCAATGTTAAAGGCTTGGACACCAGAGCCAGTGAAACCAGTTGCTAAAATAGTAGCAATGGCAAACAGTATAGCAAATGGCTTATTCTTCAGCCCTTTTTCGATGTAGTAGGCTGGTCCTCCACGATACTCGCCTGCAATTTCTTGTTTCCAAACTTGTGCTAGAGCGGATTCAATATAGGCAGCACCAGCACCTAAAAAGGCGATGACCCACATCCAAAATATAGCTCCTGGTCCTCCGAAATAAATTGCTGTCGCTACACCGGCGATATTACCAATACCAACACGGCCACCTAATGCCATAGCAAAACTTTGAAAAGATGAAACACCATTTGCTGATTTTTTCCTATTAAACAATTGTTTAATCATATCTTTGAAAAGACGTAGCTGTGGAAACTTCATGAGAAGTGAAAAATAAATTCCTGCTCCTAAACAAAGATAAACTAAAGCATTACTCCAAATAATCCCTGCTATTTTCCCTGTTAAAGCGGCAAAATCCATATAACAACCTCATTTCTATATTCATCCTAGATACATTGGTGACAATTCAAATTAGAGATAGTGAAAACCATTTTAAATGAAGTTTTTCTTACAATAAGCTTTTAATTAACGTATCAATCATCATAGGCATTTCTTTAAAAGCACTATCTACATGTAATCGTTCTGTTTTTTGGTGTGCAT
>NZ_DAMDAY010000130.1:0-12743 GCF_032093475.1 Lysinibacillus sp.
TAGCACCTGACTGTTAATCAGGTTGTCGCAGGTTCGAGTCCTGCCTTCGGAGCCACGGCCCGTTGGTCAAGTGGTTAAGACACCGCCCTTTCACGGCGGTAACACGGGTTCGAATCCCGTACGGGTCATCAAGCATGTAGCACAGATGTGTGTTACATGCTTTTTTCTATATGTAGATGTTCAACCAAGACTATAAAACCATTAAAAGGTTCTGTAGCTTTTTTATGGTGAACATAGGACAGTATAAATGCTTTAGCTCATTTCAAGGTCCTGTTCCATTTATCAATCACATGTTTCACCCACTAATAAATTTGAACAAACTATTTCATATATGCAATATGTATGTTTTTTCAACAGCTATTTTCATGGTGCTTGCCGTATCGTTGCTCTAATATGAGGGTAAGTGGAGGAATCGATATGAGTATACAGGAGATAGAGCAATTCTTAAGTCAATATCAGAAAGAACAAAATAAATCAGATCTTTGGTTAGAGAATAGATTGCAAGAGATTAAGAGTGAAGGTGAATATTACCCCACAACAGAGGAACTAGTTTTTGGAGCACGTGTCGCATGGCGTAATAGTAACAAATGTATTGGACGCTTGTTTTGGCAGTCATTGCATGTAGTAGACGCACGAGATCTTTTAGACGAAGAGGATATTTTTCGAAAATTACTAGAGCATATCGAGTATGCAACAAATAGTGGGAAAATCCGCCCTACAATAACCGTGTTTGCCTCAGATCGAGTACGGATTTGGAATCACCAACTTATCCGTTATGCGGGCTATGAAACGGAATTCGGTGTTATAGGTGATTCTCATTCTGTTGCGTTTACACAAGTATGTGAAACGCTAGGCTGGAAAAGTGAGAGAACAGCTTTTGATGTGTTACCACTTGTTATACAAGTAGATGGGCGAGCTCCAAGGCTGTTTACAATTCCAGCAGAATATATTTTAGAGGTGCCAATCCGCCATCCAGAGGAAGCTGAAATAGAAAAATTAGAGATGAAATGGTATGCTGTACCCATTATCTCGAGTATGCGTTTTCGAATGGCAGGCATTGATTACCAAGCTGCTCCTTTTAATGGTTGGTATATGGGGACAGAAATTGGAGCACGTAATTTAGCTGATCATGACCGCTATAATATGCTACCAGCTATTGCTGAGATTTTTAATCTTGATACAACCAAACAAGCTTCTCTTTGGCGTGATCGTGCATTAGTGGAGCTTAATATAGCAGTTCTCCATTCCTTTAAAGAAGATGGGGTAAGCATTGTCGATCATCATACAGCGGCTCAGCAGTTTAAATTGTTTGAGGAAGCAGAGCTATCGGCTGAACGGGAAGTTACAGGCAACTGGACATGGTTAATTCCACCGCTTTCACCTGCAACAACGCATATTTTCCATAAGCCCTATGTAAATGTCTATCATACACCAAATTATTTTTATCAAAAACCATGCTATTAACAATAGAAGACTCTTCAATTTCCTATCAGTAAATTTATCAATTAATTGTATTTTAAGAAGAGGGTGATCCACTATGTTGGAGCAGCAAATTCCAGATATCCCGTGGCAACAATTGACCACACCTTATGGAAGAGGTGCAGCCATTCCGCAGCTGATTGAAGAGGAAAATTACCGACAACTAGCTGAGTTAATTGAACATCAAGGTACACTTTGGCAGGTGACACCATGGGTTTTGTTAATCCTTTTAAAAAAGCTGGGTAGTCAAGATAGGGAGGATGTCTCCTTACAAGAAATTGAACTTTATTTAGCCGTCGCTCAGGCGATTACTGTGGATTATTTAGAGCCAACACAAACTGTTCAACCCATGCAGAAGCTGCTAGATAGAAACTACTTATGGACAGAAAATGAAGAGGATGACGATCAAGAGTGGGAAAGAGAAACGCCGACGGGCTATGAGCAGACAGCATTTTTAAGCTATTATTATTTCAGCTATCTACTCTTACAAGAGGCTATCCCTAGTTTAACGGCTATTACAGTGCACAATAACGAAGCAGCAGACCGTCTTGCGGAACTGCTAAGGTTATTAGAGCAGCTGAATAAATAGGTTGATAAAAAAGCAGATGAGAAACATATGCCATTTCCCATCTGCTCCAATTTAATGGACATATTCATCTTTAGAAGCTCTCATTGAGCAGAAGAAAAGTACCATTGCCACAACTACAAAAAGCCAGCCAGCAATATCCCAGCCACCGAATAAATCATGCAAGTAGCCAAAAAGAATAGGACCAATTGCGGCAAATAAATACCCTAAAGATTGTGCAAAGCCTGATAAATCTGCTGCTTCAAAGGCAGTACGGGTGCGAAGGGTGAAAAACATCATGGCTAATGCGAATGAAGAACCACCTGCTAATCCTAGAAGGACCATCCAAAGTACTCCAAGGCTTGTCCATTCCATTACAACACCAACAAAGCCTACTAAATAGAACGACGTAAACATCAGTACAAGAGGTCGCTGTGAAGTCATTTTACTAGCAATAATAGGCACAGCTAATGCCATTGGAACTTGAGAGAATTGCATAATAGAAAACATCCAGCCAGCCTTATCAGGAGCTAATCCTTGGGCAATATAGATTTCTGGAATCCAAGCTGCAGTCGTGTAGAATAATAAAGACTGTAAACCCATTGCGCCTGTGACGGCCCACGTAACAGGTGATTTCCATAGTGGTGGACCTGACTTTTTAGATGAGGTAGTTGGTTCAGGTTTATTTGATTTTAATTGAGGTATCCAAATTAAAATCGTAACGACAACAAGTACAAGAGCAATGGCCAAAGCCCCTTGCCAGCCTAATGATGAATTAGCTATTGGATAGCTAATACCTGCGCCAAGGCCAGCAGTTAAATTCATGGACATGGTGAAGAAGGCCATCAGTAAGCCTACATGGTATGGAAATTTCAATTTTAGTAATCCTGGAATGAGTACATTTCCAAAAGATATTGCTACGCCAATTAGCATAGTACCAAATATAAGTAATCCTGTTGTTCCAAGTGAGCGTAGAACTATCCCTAAGGCCAATAGAATAGTGGATAAAAATAAAGTAAGCTCAAGCCCTAGTTTGCGTGCTACGATAGGTGCAAAAGGCGATATGATGGCAAAAGCAAGCAATGGAATAGTTGTTAGAAAGCCTGCTAATACATTAGAGATACCAAGATCATCACGGATAAAGGATATGATTGGACCAACAACAGTTAATGGCATTCGTAATGTAGAGGCAATAAAAATAACCCCAAAGACTAAAAGTAATGTTGTTCCTTTCCAGCTAATTTTTTTACTTGGATAACTAGCGGAATGATCATTTGTAGTCAAAATAACTCCCCCCTGTTATTAACCATTCTAATTGAACTACTATAACACTTTATCACACTATTAAAAATAGTAGAAGATTCATAAAATACAGAACATTTTCCGTGTTGTTGAAATGTCTATGGTCTTATGTTAGTATAATAATTATCATAAATTTAATAATTATATGCCTCATGTTTGTATTGAGGTAGAGGTCGCGATATTTATAAGTATGCTAATTGAAATGACAAGCATTGATGAGATTAGCTGAAAGGAAATATTGCCGAAGTGTGAGGGGACTTGAAAACCTCATGCTGGGGCTGTCTCCGAAAGGAACAGAACTGTCACGTTTGTACAACGTGTTGAGCTATCATTTAGGAAAAACTGAGGATTAACTTAGCCATCACATTGTTCATGTGATGGCATTTTTTTGCCTCATAAATAGGAAGGAAGCTATATCGTGAGTGAAATAAAAGTAAATCAGCTCGGTCATAACGAACCAAAGCTGAAAAAAGAATTAAAAAGCCGTCATATTACAATGATTTCTTTAGGCGGTACAATTGGTACGGGGCTATTTTTAGCTAGTGGTGGTGCCATTGCACAAGCAGGGCCAGGAGGCGCATTGCTTGCCTATGCCTTAATTGGTGTTATGGTGTACTTCCTAATGACGAGCTTAGGAGAGATGGCTGCTTATATGCCATCATCAGGTTCATTTAGTACGTATGCAACAAAATTCGTAGATCCAGCACTAGGCTTCGCTTTAGGTTGGAACTATTGGTATAACTGGGCAATTACGATTGCAGCAGAAATTGCAGCAGTGTCTTTAATAATGAAATATTGGTTCCCAGATAGCTCATCAGCACTTTGGACAGTATTATTTATTGCTGTTGTGCTAACGTTTAATTTACTTTCTGTAAAGAGCTATGGTGAAAGTGAATATTGGTTTGCTATGATTAAAGTAGCAACGGTCATTGTTTTTATTATTATTAGTTTATTAATGATTTTTGGTATTTTAGGCGGTCAGGCACCTGTAGGCTTCACAAATTTCTTTATTAGTGATGGGCCATTCCATGGGGGCTTCCTTGCTACCTTTGGTATTTTCCTGGCTGCAGGGTTTTCATTCCAAGGAACAGAGCTTCTAGGTATAACAGCTGGTGAAACTGATAATCCAGGTAAAAATATTCCGAAAGCTGTAAAATCCGTATTCTGGCGTATTCTTTTATTCTATATTTTAGCAATTGGTGCAATAGGAATGCTGATTCCTTTCACAGATGAGCGCTTATTATCAGAAGATATTGCAGTATCACCATTTACATTAGTGTTTGATCGCTTAGGTATCGCCTTTGCTGCGTCGTTAATGAACGCTATTATTTTAACGGCTATGCTATCAGCAGGTAACTCAGGGCTTTATGCATCATCTCGTATGTTATGGCAATTAGCGGTGGATGGTCATGCGCCTAAAATCTTTACAAAGCTTAGTCGCCGTGGTATTCCAATTTACGCGCTACTAGCAACATTAGCTGTAGGCTGTTTAGCATTTTTAGCGTCATTTTTCGGTGACGGTGTGGTGTATATCTGGCTATTAAATGCCTCTGGAATGTCTGGCTTTATTGCATGGCTTGGCATTGCATTTAGTCATTATCGTTTCCGTCGTGCATTCGACGCACAGGGCTTAGATCCAAAGCTATTACCTTATAAAGCAAAATTGTATCCATTCGGACCACTATTCGCCTTTACAGTTTGTATGATTGTGGTCATTGGACAAAATTACACAGCCTTTACAGGAGACAAAATCGATTGGTACGGTATTCTAGTTTCTTATATTGGAATTCCATTTTTCTTACTATTATGGTTAGGCTATAAAATTAAACATAAAACAAAAATGCTTCCACTTAATGAGTGTGATTTAAAAGTGGAGGATTAAATAGAAAAGCTGTTCTGTATACCGTTGTATGACGGTTGATAGGACGGCTTTTTTATATTTGGGCGTTAAATTTATTTCTTAATCTATATCATATATATGGTAATATACTATAGATGTGGAAAGTCATACTAATGGCTTTTTAGTTAGGAAGAGGTGCATGAAAATGCAAAAACATATTTTACTAGTTGAAGATGATGAGGCTATTCGTGAAATGGTAGAAAACTTTTTACTATTGGAAGGCTTCGGTGTTACGACTGCAAAGAATGGAGAAGAGGCATTACAGTATTGTTTAAACCATTCATTTGATTTAGTTATCTTAGATATTATGATTCCTAAACTTAATGGATTAGAAGTACTAAAAATAATTCGAGAACAAGCAGCGCTTCCTATCATCATTATGTCAGCAAAGGATAGTGATGTAGATAAAGCTTTAGGGTTAGGCTTAGGTGCAGATGATTATATTGCTAAACCATTTTCTATGCTAGAGTTTTCTGCTCGCGTAAAAGCCGTTATTAGACGAGCAACCAAATATTCTAGTCAAGTGGATAACAAACAAGATGTAGTAGTGATCGATAATTTAACGATAAATATGATTAACTTTTCTGTAGATAAAGATGGACAAGAAGTGAAACTAACATCTAAGGAATTTGCCATTTTAAAATTGCTTGTAACAAATCGCCAGCGAGTTTTTACTAAGGAGCAAATTTATCAGACAATATGGAAAGATACTTACTACGGTGATGAAAATATTATTAATGTACATATAAGAAGACTTCGCGAAAAAATTGAAGATGATCCGTCTAATCCTCATTATATAAAAACGCTGTGGGGAATTGGCTATAAGTTTGAGGGATAAAATATGACGTTATGTCTATTACTAATTATTTTGTTGCTGGCGGGTATTATTCTTTATCAAAGAAAAGTAAAAAAAGAACAAGATGATACAATCCAATACATGCATGAAAAAATACAAGCAATTGTTAATAAACCAACTAATGAAAAGGTTTTAGTTGCTACGACAAATCCAGAAATTCAGCAATTACTGATTACAATAAATGCCTTATTGGATGACAAGCAAAAGGTTCTTGCTACACATCGAAAAATGGAAGATTCAATGAAAAAGATGTTGGCAAATATTTCACATGATCTTAAAACACCTTTAACAGTTGTATTAGGCTATATTGAAATACTTCAGCTTCAAAGTTCAATTAGTGAGGAAGAGCGACAGCGATTACTCACTGGTGTTCATGCTAAAACATTAGAAGTATTAAAAATCATTCATACATTTTTTGATCTGGCAAAATTAGAGGCAGGAGATGCAAATTATCCAATCACGAAAATCAATGTTTGTGAAATATGCCGAAAAAATATTTTATCCTTTTACGATATGGTCACATCGGTGGGATTAAATATCAATATTTCAATCCCCGAACTTCCTATGTATGCCCTTGGTAATGAAGAAGCGTTAGATAGAGTTCTAAACAATCTATTATCAAATGCTATAGCTTATGGAGCGGATGGCAATGTGATTGGCTTAACCGTAAGAAATGATGAGACAAACATTTATATTGATGTGTGGGATCAAGGCAAGGGCATTGATGAATATCATATCGATACTGTTTTTGAAAGAATGTATACACTAGAAGACTCTCGAAATAAATCCTTCCAGGGAAGCGGCCTAGGTCTAACCATTACAAAGCGTCTTGTGGAAATAATGGATGGTTCCATCCAGCTATCAAGTATTCCTTATAAAAAGACCATTTTTACAATTGCTTTAAAACGAATGATGTATTGAATTCACACTGCCTGTAGAGCTTTCAATGCTTTACAGGCTTTTATTTTGCTCTTAAGAAATTTGTAAGAATCAAGTAATTAATTAGAGAGGTTCATTTTTTATAATGAAACTAGCCACAATTGAGGGAGAGATTTACATGACATACATTGTAAAAACAAATCAGCTTACGAAAGTGTACGATGGTAAAGAAGTGGTATCCACTGTCAATATGAACGTCAAAAAGGGAGAGATTTATGGATTTTTAGGTCCAAATGGTGCAGGTAAAACCACTGTCATGAAGATGCTAACAAATCTGACGAAGCCAACAAGCGGGGATGTAGAAATATTTGGCGAAAAGCTGACGGATCGATCCTATGAAGTACTAAAAAGAATGGGAACGATTATTGAGTATCCTATTTTCTATGAAAAATTGACGGCTAAGGAGACCTTAGAACTGCATTGCGAATATATGGGGTATTACGATAAAAAAGAAATTGCTCATGTTCTAAATTTAGTAAAATTATCAAATACAGAAGAGAAGCGTGTAAAAGACTTTTCTCTAGGGATGAAACAGAGACTAGGCATTGCACGTGCCATTATAACAAAGCCAGAACTTCTTATTTTAGATGAACCAATTAATGGATTAGATCCTGTAGGGATTAAAGAGTTGAGAGAGCTCTTCAAAATGCTCTGTAAGGAGTATGGTATTACGATTATCATCTCCAGCCATATATTAGGGGAAATTGAACAATTGGCTGATACAATAGGTGTCATTAAGGATGGTAGGCTACTCACGGAAGTTACAATGGAAACAATTAATCGTAATCAAGCAGATTATATTGAAGTCATTGTCAATGATGGCAAGAAGGCAGCTTTTATTTTAGAAAGTGTATTGAAGATTGCTAATTTTAAGCTGATGGATGACAACTCTATTCGAGTTTATGATTCGACAGTATCCCAAAAGAGCCTAACAAAAACATTAATTGAACATGACATCGAAATTGAAGAGATAAGCAAAAAAACAAGCTCACTTGAGGATTATTTCCTAAAATTAATCAATGGAGGAGTTGTCCATGCTTAATTTAATGCGTTTAGAAATGAAAAAGTATCATTTAGGCTCATACGTTAAGGGGGCTATTATTGCTAATTTTATTATTCTTGGATTTCTATTTTTGGTAGTAGGTATTTCCAAAGTGGAGGGGGACCAAGACCTTGAAAATTACCAGGTTGCTTTAAGTGTCATTGAATCAATGATTAGAGTCGTCTTTAGTATTTTTGCTTCTACGTTAATAGCTAAGTTGATTATCGGAGAATATAAATTTAAGACCATCACCTTAGCTTTTATGTATCCTATAAGTAGAAAGAAATTAATCGTCGCGAAGCTTGCCATTGTAATGCTTTTTACGTTTAGTACGATCATCATTTCAAATGCTTTTATTACAACGGCTTTCTGTGTTATTAGTGATAAATTTGATTTGATTCCAAATGTACTATCAAGCTCATTAATCTTACAACACATTCCTTCCGTATTGATGAATGCGATTGCTGCCTCGGGTATAGCTTTAATCCCATTGTATTTCGGAATGAGAAAATACTCCATACCAGCAACTATTATTTCATCAATTATAATAGTATCTCTGACTTCGTCTAATACAGGTAACTTTACGTTAAACGATATTATTTTTATTCCTATTACTTTAGCAATTGTAGGTCTAGGCATTGCCTATTTAGCCATTAGAAATATTGAAAAGGTGGATGTTTAATCAAAAAAATACCAGGTACTCATTCTATCTACAGAGTACCTGGCTTTTTATTATCCAAATATTGTTTCCCACAGTAAGTAAATATTCAGCGTAACAACAATGACTACGACAAACCAACCCAAAATTGTTGTAATACGGTGATTAACTAGGCTACCCATGATGTCTCGTTTACTTGTAAACATAACAAGAGGGATAAGTGCAAAGGCAATACCAAATGATAAAACAACCTGACTAAGAACTAGAGCATAGGTTGCATTCACACCAGATGCAATGATTGCAAGTGGAGGTACCATGGTAATTGCTCTACGTAAATAAAGAGGTATTTTTCTTTGAATAAAGCCTTGCATGACTACATCACCGGCTAAAGTCCCTACAGAGGAGCTAGCAAGCCCTGCAATAAGTAAACCAAGACCAAAAGAAATGGCAGCCAATGGGCCAAGAGCCTCTTTTAAGCCGTTATAGGCAACATCTAAATCTTCAACTACAACGCCTTGTGTATGGAATACTGCTGCGGCGATAATAAGCATGCTCATATTAATAGCTCCAGCAATAATCATAGCGATGATAATATCAATAAATTCAAAACGGAAAATGCGTCTTTTTTCTTCTTCATTACGACCAATAATACGGCTTTGAGTTAATGAAGAATGTAAGTAAATAGCATGAGGCATGACGGTTGCACCTAAAATACCTGTTGCTAATAATAGTGAATCTACACCTTCAAAGTGTGGTGTGAACATGCCAATCGCCACATCGCCCCATGCTGGCTGCGCTAAAAATGTTTGGAAGGCAAATGCTAATACGACAATTAAAACCATACCAGAAATCCCCGCTTCAAAGGCTCTGAATCCTCGTCTTTGGAGTTCTAAAATAGCAAATGAGCCAGCCGCTGTAATCAATGCTGCTGGTAGCATTGGAATATTAAATAACAAATAAAGCCCTAAGGCTGCACCGATAAATTCAGCAAGGTCTGTGGCAATGATAACTAACTCTGCCTGAATCCAAAGGAATATAGAGGTTTTTTTAGAAAAATGCTCGCGTGCCACTTCAGGTAGGTTTTTTCCTGTCGCGATTCCAAGCTTTGCAGATAAGGATTGAATTAAAACAGCCATTAAATTGGAAAAGGCAATTACCCAAAGTAGCAAGTAGCCATATTGTGAGCCTGCTGTTATATTTGTGGCAAAATTTCCAGGGTCGATATAAGCTACGGCTGCAATGAAAGCGGGCCCTAAAAACGGTAAAAAGCGTCGCCAACCTTTTATATCTCCGTCTAAAACAGCCTCGGCTGGCGATTTTGTGACTCGTTTATAAACCATATTGTTCCCTCGTTTCAAAAAGTATCATTAACGAAATAAAGTTTCCTATAGGAAAATAAGATATTAGTATTCTAACGCTAGGAATAAAAAATGTGAAGTGGTTTGCATTATCTTTTGTTTAATAAGTATGGACAATTCTCATCATTTTCTAATTAGACTTTCACCGCTTGCATCGTTTACGATGAAAAGAAAAGGTGAAGGATGGATTCGACATGACCAATCGAATTTTAATTATAGAAGATGAAGAAAAAATTGGGCGAGTGCTACAGTTAGAGCTTCAATTTGAAGGCTATGAAGCAGTAATGGCTCATACAGGAACAGACGGTTTACTTCAATATCGTGAGCAGCAATGGGATTTAATCCTACTGGATGTCATGCTACCTGAGATGAGTGGTATTGACGTGCTAAAGCGAATTCGTGCAACAGAAACCCAAACACCTATTATTATGCTGACTGCCAAAAGTGAGGTGGAGGATAAAGTAAAGGGGCTAGATTTAGGCGCCAATGATTATGTGACAAAACCGTTTGAAATTGAGGAGCTGCTTGCGCGTATTCGCAATGCTTTACGTTTTTCACAAAAGGCTAGTCCAAAGCAAGCTGCTCTCACATTTGGACATTTATCTATAAACGAGCAAACAAGAGAAGTTGTATATTTTGATAAGGAGATTCAACTGACACCCCGAGAATATGATTTGTTGTTCTATTTACTAAAGCATCCAAAACAGGTACTGACAAGAGAGCAAATTCTAGAGGCTGTATGGGGCTATGATTATTATGGAGATACAAATGTTGTAGATGTTTATATTCGTTATGTCCGACAAAAGCTTGAAGCTGCTAATGCAAAGCCCATTATTCAAACGGTTCGTGGAGTTGGGTATGTGCTAAAGGAACATAGCTATGAGACTTAAAACAAAAATTCATTTACTAACAACGATGCTCATGCTTGTCATTTTAGTGGCAACTACTAATGGCATTTATTTTTTGTATGAGAAATTTGCCTATGATACGGAATACAATCAGCTCCAGTCACGGGCAAATGATTTAAGCTCTTCACTGAGTCAGTTAAATGCACAAACCAACCTCCAGCAAGTATTAAGGGCATATATGCCAACGGACGGTGCTGTCTATATTTATGATGGAGAGCGTTTGAAAACAAAGGTTCAGGCTACACTTGAAATGCCAGAGGTCCCTTCCATTACCTACACGATGCCTACCATTTGGATAGACGGAACAGTTGTAGACATAACATTACAGCAATCCATGGAAGAGGTAGAGCAGACATTAGACTTACTAAAGGTGATCTTAGTCGTTGTATCTATTATGGCAACGCTCCCCATTTTCTTAGCAAGCTTAGTACTTGGGCGCTTAATTTTATTACCACTAGAGCGTTTAAACATTACTATGCGTAAAAGTGCAGCGACAGGGAAATATGAAAAAATAGATATTCCTGAAAAGGGTGGAGACGAGTTAACAAACATTAATCGTACCTTTAATATGATGATGGAGAAGCTTGAACAGCATTATCAAAAGCAACAAGAGTTTGTTTCAAATGCTTCCCATGAGCTAAAAACGCCGATTACCGTTATTGAAAGCTATGCAAAATTACTCCTTCGAAGAGGCTTTGATAATCGTGAAGTTGCGCAAGAATCATTACAAGCGATCGCTAATGAATCGACTCGCATGCATGAGATGGTACTACAATTGCTAGAACTAGCTAAAAATAATGAGCATCTGGCTATTCATTTGGAACAGCTAGAGCTTGAACCATTCTTGCAGAAAGTTGCCTCACAAATGCAGCAGGCCTATCATCGAACATTTATAGTCGATGCGAAGCTTCCAAGATTTATTTATAGTGATGAAAAAATCTTGAAGCAACTACTTTTTATTTTGCTCGATAATGCTAGAAAGTATAGTGAGGATGAGGTGCGTATTCTTACAGCAGAAACAACCAATCATGCCTGCATTACCATCCAAGATTTTGGTATAGGTATTCCAGAGGAGCACTTACCTCATTTGTTTGAGCGTTTTTATCGGGTAACAGAGGATCGAAATCGTAAGACAGGTGGCTCTGGATTAGGGCTTGCGATAGCCCATGAGCTTGCAGAACAACTGGGCATAACCATTGATGTGAAAAGTACACTTGGAGAAGGAACAAGCTTTACCCTATGTATACCAAAGGAGGAGGAGCAATGAAAAAATGGGTTCTGATAATAATTGTTATTCTCCTTCTTTGTAGTGGAACGCTGTGGTTTATTCAGTATCGCTATTTTCATGTTGAACCACTTAGCAAGTCAGAGGCTATAAACCATATTGAAGCCATCTATAAAGCCCATGTTACGCAGGTGAAGAAACAAGGAGACATCTATGAAATGTTTTTTACACGTGACAATGTCAAGTATATAGCTATGCTAGATGCTAAAACACAACAGGTAACTGATTTAACAATAAAAGAAGGACAAACGAAGTTATTGTTAACTGAAAAGCAAATAAGTCAAATGGTAAAACAGAAATATGGTGATGTTGAAAGTATCAAGTTAACAGATACCACTTATACGGTACGTGTTGAGAAAGAAAACCAACAAAAAGATTTAACTGTCAATGCCTACTCGGGTGAAATAGTATCGGTGGAAAATGTTGAGCCGCATAAACCACCTGTAGAAGA
>NZ_DAMDAY010000131.1:0-8438 GCF_032093475.1 Lysinibacillus sp.
TGCAAATAGGTAATAATTGGCATCACTTTGCGCTGATCCTTCACAATTGCCTCCATCATTCGGACAATGGCGGCTGCCGGAGCATAGTAAGCACTACCATTACCCAGAAGTTCTATAATTTCGCCTCCACCCTTTCGCGTTCGCTCCACTAATTGTTCACTCTGTGTCTGCGGAAGCAATTTTTCTACTGGGATACCACCAACATACGTATAGCGAACAAGTGGTACCATCTCATCTCCATGACCGCCCAATACAAAACTTGAAATATCCTCTACAGCTAGCTGAAGAGCCTGCGCGATAAAGGTATTAAAGCGTGCTGTATCTAAAATACCCGATTGTCCCATGACACGATTTTTTGGAAAACCTGTTGTTTCGAGACACACATAGGTCATAGCATCGACAGGATTACTCAATACAATAATGTAACTAGCTGGTGCATAATATTTGATTTGTTCACTGACTGTTCGGATGATAGAGGCATTTGTATGAATTAAATCCTCTCTTGTCATCCCAGGTTTTCTTGCAATGCCCGCCGTGATGACCACAATATCAGCATGGGCAATTTCCTCATAGCGTGAAGTAGCTGTCACCTGTACATTGGATTTTTCTATCGGTCCAGCTTGGAGAATATCTAGAGCCTTTCCTTTCGCTGTATTTT
This sequence comes from Lysinibacillus sp., assembly GCF_032093475.1. Lineage (NCBI taxonomy): Bacteria > Bacillati > Bacillota > Bacilli > Caryophanales > Bacillaceae > Lysinibacillus > Lysinibacillus sp. The sequence goes on from NZ_DAMDAY010000131.1 coordinate 659, forward strand.
CTAATTCTGGTACATCGACAAGTACAATATCACCCATCTCTTTTTGTGCGACCATCAATGCGATGGTTGCACCTGTATGACCAGCGCCAATGATGGCAATTCTGGGTCGCCTAAAGCTCATTTGCTTCACACTCCTAATGTCATCAATTCAATAGTAATGACATGGCAACTACATGTCTGCTTGAACATCCTCTTTAGGCTGTTGTCCTGGTTCTTTAGACTTCTGTCGGGTGCTCGTTTTTTTGACTCCGCCAGCCATTTTTTTTGTCAGCTGTTTTTCACCAATCATTGAGGTAAAAACTTCATTTGCGGCTCTAGGGATTACATGTGCACTTAACAGCTTACTCGTTCGCGCTGCCGCCTCTTTGCCAGCCTCAACAGCAGCTTGTACTGCTCCTACATCACCCTCTACAATAACAGTTACAATACCTCCGTCCACGAGTTCATGTTTCACTAATTGTACATTCGAAGCTTTTAACATCGCGTCAGCCGCCTCAATAGAGCCAATCATGCCATACGTTTCAATCATGCCTATCGCTTCCTTCACTATGCTCACCCCTCCCCTTCGTCTGTGCCATCAATAATTCCGACAACAATCGCATCAATCGGACAAATCGTTGTCGTGGAAAAACTTCGTACGGCTGCACTACCCATTGTTAAAATGACTTCATCGCCTACGCCTGCACCTATACGATCTGCTGCAACAATTTGCTCATTACTAAATTGACCGTCCACATTTTTCGGTTGGATAATAAGTAATTTTAGTCCTTGTAGCCCTTCCTCTTTCCGTGTCGCCCATATATTTCCGACTACTGTTCCTATCCGCATGCATCTCATCCTTTTTCATGAAACTGAAGTTCTATTCCTAATTTGGTCACGGTCTCTGTCGCAAGTGCAGTTAATCTAGCATTTTTGGGGATTACCACGGTCCTCCCTTGATACAGACTTAAATCGTTTTCTGTAATAATTTTCTTATTTATTTCAATTGCTGTACTAGGGCGTTTATCCAATGACTTTTCCTCTATCTTATCTGTTATTAATGTACCCGTTACACCTTGTTGAATTAAGCCAGCATTTGCTTCATCTGTATCTATATGCATCTCTAATTGATAGTGATCTGCTACGCGGATTTTTACTTGCTCAAAGGTAATAGGTCGTGGGCTCCGTACCCTTACGGAGACATATTGTCCGTTTTGAATTCCAAAATGCTGTGCATCAGTGGGTGACATATGAATATGTGCCTGTGCGATAATGACCCCTTCCTGTAACACTAAACTACCTTTGGGTCCCACCAACGTACAACTTGCTGAGCCCTGAATCTCGCCAGATTCTCGTAGAGGTGGTTGAATCCCTAATGCAACGGCATCAGTATGACTGATTTCAACTTGTGTTAGCATGCGAGCTGGTCCTAATACACGTACATTTGTCACGCTACCTTTTGGTCCCACCATCTGTAACGTTTCATTTGCTGCAAACTGCCCTGGTTGAGTTAACCATTTTTGAACGGTTAGCGTTGCCCCCTTGCCAAAGAGATGCTCAACATGCTCCTGTTTCAAATGAATATGTCTAGCAGAGATGCCGATAGGGATTTCATTGTGCCTCAGTGCTGCCTGTTTTTTGGGTAGTAATTCGGCTATAACATCATCCACAATTTGCATGATCGCCTGTTCATTCATTAAGCACCACCTCACTCATTATTGTCCATTTAAGATGGCTTCTAGCTCTGCATGTGGTCTTGGAATAACATGAACGGATAAAAGCTCCCCAACACGTTGTGCTGCTGCTGCCCCAGCATCTGTTGCTGCTTTTACCGCCCCTACATCTCCGCGAACAAGCACCGTGACAATTCCGCCACCTACATGGACTTTACCAACAATATTGACATTAGCGGCCTTCACCATCGCATCCGCTGCTTCAATAGAGCCAACTAATCCTTTTGTTTCAATCATCCCTAATGCTCCTAAATTCATACTTTGTCACGCCTCCTCTTAAAATGCTTCTGCATCCTCTGGTAATGTTTGACCACCATCAATAATAATGGATTGACCCGTAATAAAAGCGGCTTCCTTACTACTTAGGAACAATGCAGCATAGGCAATATCTTCTACACGACCGAGACTACCAAATGGAATCGCCTTCGCCATCTTCTGTAAATATGTTTCACCTAGTCCACCTAAGCCTTCTGTTGCAATATTTCCTGGTAGCACAGCATTAACTGTAATATTATAGGGGGCTAATTCAAGAGCTGCGGTCCTCATAAACCCTAATTGCGCCGCCTTACTTGCCGCATAATGAGTCCATCCCGCATAGCCAGTCACTGGACCAGTAATGGACGACGTAATAATGACCCTACCATAGGTTGCTTTCTTTAAATACGGCATGCACGCTTTTACAGCAAACATTGTTCCTCTGGCATTCACATTTAACACTTGATCCCATTGTACTGGCGTCATCTCCTCTATTTTCACAGAGGGGAAAATACCAGCATTGGAGCATAAAATATCTATGGAGCCATACGTGCGAGCAACCTCTTCAGCCATATTTTCAACAGATTCATAGTTTTCAACATCCACCGTGGCTGCTGAAGCTGACAAACCTTGAGCTTGTAATTCATTTGCTACATTTGTGGCAGCTTCGCCCCCTCTTGCAGCAATTACCACATGAGCACCCTGTTGAGCAAACACAGTGGCAATACCTTTCCCAATTCCTTTACTACCGCCAGTTACTACGACAACTTTACCCGTTAAATCGACCTTCAACTAGTACCTCCACCTTTCCTTTTGTTTTAAGCACTTGGTTTTTTTGCTATTTCTATCACTAAGCCATTCACGGTACTATCTGGTCGTAAAATCGTCGTAGAAGCAAACCATTGATCTGCTGCTATGGCTATTTGTGTACCAATAGCTATTGCTTCTTGAATGGCTGTTGTATCCCCTTCTATAGCAATTGTTACAAGGGCCAAATCAATGGTTTCTTGCCGAAGTATTCGAATATCCGCAGCTTTTAGCATGGCATCTGCGATGAGGATCGAAATCGCAAGCCCTCTAGTTTCCACTATCCCAATCGATTTCGTCATGTAACAACACTCCTGCTATTGTCTTTGTATCGTAATTCCTTTTTCCTGAATGATTTCCTGTGCAAGTGGTGTAAGTTTTGTATGGGCAGGCAGTTTAAGCTGTTGCCCCTTAAACGATTGAAGCATATCAGCCGTTAAATAGTTGGCCACTATATCCGAACGAGGAGATTCCTCTTGTAGCTTTAAAAAGGGAATAAGCTGTGTAAATAACTGTATTTCACAACCAAACGTCTTTAATCGTTCAATATGTTGCAGCAGCATCCCCATATATGCATTCGGTTCTTTTGCTGATATAACGGCAGACAGCTTTTCATCAGGAACTAATATAGCTGTTTGATTGTTGATCAGTAACTCTGACAGATACAAGGATGTCGAAGAATTGGGCAAACCTTGTGCACTACTAACCATAAATGCCTGATCCACTTCCAGAAAAACGGTTGCATCATAAAATAGTTGGGAGGAGCTAGTAGTCTCATTCATATACCACTCTTCAATCTGAAAATAGCCGCTTAAGACTTTCAGCTGTTTTTTAGAAACAGTTGTATGTGGATGGACAACCAATAACCTCTTATGCTGCGTATTCATCAGAGAGCTGACTACCTCTTCGATCATCATCTGTAATTCTTTTACATCCATACGTCTCACTCCATTTTAATGAGCTTGCCAATTGAATGAGTATGAATGGCAGCGGCATTTGCTTCATCTGTATCTACATGCATTTCAAGGATGAAATCTGGTGAGACACGGACCACAACGTTCATTAGGTGTAGCTGCCGTACCTTTCCGGATATCTCGACTGTCACGATGTCCTTGTCTTTGACATGAAAGGCAGCTGCATCAGACACCGCCATATGAATATGTGCTTGTGCTATAATCAATCCTTGCTTTTTATGGCGAATACCATTGGTCCCAATCAATGTGATGGATTCAGAGTCTGCTAAGTCACCCGACATCCGAATCGGTGGTGCCACACCAAGCTTTATGGCATCAGTTTGACTGATTTCAACTTGTGTTTCAGTACGAAAAGGTCCTAAAACCCGAACATTATCAATGTGGCCTCTAGGTCCTTTTATCGTCAAAACTTGCTGTGAGGCAAACTGACCAGGTAGGGAAAGGGCCTTCCATTTTTGTAAAACAGCCTTTCTACCAAATAAATGATAGAAATCCTCCTCATTTATATGGCAATGGCGAGCAGAAATCGCAATTGGGATATTTGCATTCGTTACATCAAGGTCATGAACTTGATTTGACATCATCACCCTCCCCTATTCACTTAGGTAAGATTGCGTATAATTCTGAATGAGGGCGTGGGATGACATGTACTGAAAGCAGTTCACCTACACGGCGTGCCGCTTCAGATCCTGCATCCGTAGCTGCCTTTACTGCACCGACATCCCCTGTCACAAGCACTGTCACAATACCTCCCCCGACATGCACTTTCCCTACGATATTGACGTTAGCTGCTTTCACCATGGCATCTGCAGCTTCAATTGACCCTATTAGACCTCTTGTTTCGATCATGCCTAAAGCTCCATTTATCTCTACACTCATTTTAATTTCCTCCTCTAGTTATTTAACTTTGTTAGTACTTCCTCTATGATCTTTTCAATGGTTATCCTATCGAGCGGCACGTCTGCTTTTGCTTGAATCGATGTAGCCTGTATGTTTTGAGGGTGTTGTGGCTGAGGAATGGTTAGTTCCTTCACGCCATATGCGACTCTTTTTTTATTTAATAAATGACGAGCAGAAATATTATCGCTCGTAATATTCCCTCCGTATGCCCCGCATCCTAATGTAAAGGAAGGAGTTAAACTTGTCGTACCGCCCGCTGCTCCAACAGATGCTAAAGTATTTACTAAAATTCGGGATACCGGCATTTGAGCAGCAAACGCTTTAACAAAATCTTCGTCCTGGGCATGAATTGCTAAGCTATGCCCTCTCCCTCCCACATCAAGCAATTGGCGACAAATCTTTGCCGCTTCCTCCCGTGAATATGCCGTATAGAGACCTAAGATGGGAGAAAGCTTTTCTATTGAAAACGGATATTCCTTACCAATTGCATGTTCCTCCGCTACAAGTACCCGTGTATGGGAAGGTACATTAATGCTAGCCATGTTGGCGATCAAAGTTGCTGGCTTCCCGACAATCTGACTATTTAAAGTACGAGCAATTGGCGATATTACCTTGGCCAATTTTTCTTTATCCTGTCCACTTAGCAGGATCGCCCCATTCTCTGCTAATGCTGCCATCACCTGAGCTTTTACCTCCTGATGCACGACAATGGCTTGCTCCGTGGCACAGATGGTGCTATTATCGAATGATTTACTATCAATAATTCGTTTCATCGCCTCTTTAACATCTGCTGTACGATCTATATAAACAGGGACATTTCCAGGGCCAACACCATAGGCGGGTTTGCCTGAGCTATAGGCTGCTTTGACAAGTCCCGAACCACCAGTTGCTAAAATAAGCTGTACATCACGATGGCGCATTAATTCCTCTGTACCTTTTAAGGTTGGATGGGTAATCCATTGAATTAAGCCATCAGGGGCACCTGCACGAATAGCTGCCTGTTGACATATTTTCAATGCCTCAATGGTACAGTTCACTGCGGATGGATGTGGACTAAAAACAATGGCGTTTTGGGCCTTTAATGCAATTAATGTTTTATAAATGGCTGTTGCAGTTGGATTTGTTACAGGTGTAACTGCTGCAATGACACCGAATGGATAAACTATTTCTACCTGCTTTGTCACCCTATCATCTTGAATAATACCAACTGTTTTTTCTTGTCGAATAGATTCAAAGACGCCTTGAGAAGCTAATTGATTTTTCATTTTTTTGTGTTCAATGATTCCCATCTTTGTTTCCGTAACAGCTCGTATCGCAAGGTTTTCTGCTTGTTTATAAGCTTCATGGGCAATGGCTTCGATAATAAGGTCTACTTGCTCTTGCGTAAAGCTAGTGTACTTTTTTTGTGCAAGAGCAGCAGCTGCTACCCCATCCCTAGCTTCCTGTATGGAAAGCAAATCTTGGTCTTTCACCATATGACGCCCCCCGGTCATGTAAATTTTTTTAGCGCGATTAAGTCGTTCGTATCAGTTGTAGTAAATAGCTGTTGCTCGTGCAAACTTTGCCAATGGTGTAATTCATGTGCAGAAAGCGCCTCATACACATCGGTTTTTGGTTGCTGCTTCTGACCATGATTCTGCATCAACTGAAATGATTGCCATTCCTGCAACTCTTCATTTGTCAATGTTTGATGTGTTTGATCAGATTGAGTGGCCTGCGTAAGTTTTTCCAATACCAATTCAGTAATTTTGGCAATTAGCTGATTGTCCATTTTGCTCACTCCTTTTTGATTAACATCGTTAAAACGGATTCATCATAGGCATCAATAATTTTTGTCGCATCAGGCAAATAGTCCTTCGGGAATGTTGCTTTAGGAATGATGCCAATGGAAAAGCACATACCCGCATTTTTTGCAAAGAGCATATCTGCATTTGAATCACCAATCATTACGGTTCTCTCTAGTGTTACTTGAAATTGCTCCTTTGCCACATAAGCTAAGTCTGGAAATGGTTTACTGTAGACAGCTTGGTCACTTCCTAGTACAAATTCAAATAAGGTGAACAACTCTAACTGCTGTAAATGTGATATAGCTCGTGCTGTTTGATCAGCTGTAATCACGCCTAATTTTATCCCTTGTTTTTTTAAGTTCATTAAGAGAGTGCGAATACCTGGTAATGCCTGAACCCTACTATTTTCTTGTTGCGATGTGGCTAAGTTGGAGGCTGCTCTCGCAAGTGTCACACCTTTGCTCCAAGGGATTCCCTGCTGATAGAGTAAGTAGGCTACAATCGTTTCAGCTTCTTGGATACTTCCAATAGCTAAAGGGCTTGTTGGATCAATAGATGTTCCTTTGTCATCAACACCTATGTTTTTTAAAAAGGTCTGTAAAGAAAAAAGTATTTCAAAATTCGAATTTTCAGTTAAATTTAGATAGACATTTTTGGCCCATGCAATCCATAAGGAATCCATCTCGATGATGGTTCCATCCTTATCAAAAATGACCCATTCCACTTGTGTCATAGTAGAACTCATTCCTTTTTGTTCTATTCTCGTATTGCTTCTATTGATGGTACAGGTACCTGCACCTCTATATGCGCTGATCTATCCTTTGCAAAGCGTTCCTCTGGCGCATCCTCATTAATGTGATGTCTAGCCCAAACCCAATAATAAATGCTTGCCACAGCAAACACTGCTAAACAAACAATGAAAAACGTCAAATTAGCAAAGAAGCTTGCAAAGATAGCAATAACAGCCAGCACAAGTGAGACAATCGGTGTAAACGGATAAAGTGGCGTTTTAAATGTACGTACTAAATTAGGTTCTTTTTTACGCAAAATTAGCACCGATAAATTCATCGTGATATAGGAAACTAAGGCCCCAAATGTAGAAATTAAAATCAAATCATCCGGATTAAATAATATGACTAACACTAGCCCGATAAATCCTGGCAAAATAATGGCCATATATGGTGTCTGACGTTTTTTATGCATCTTCGATAAAAAGCTTGGTAGGTAACCTGCTCGTGATAAGGCATATACTTGTCGAGAGTAAGCCAAAATAACACCTGAAAAACTGGCAATTAAGCCGACTAATCCAACAGATGCCAATATTTGAGCTAACCAATACGTATTT
>NZ_DAMDAY010000131.1:8448-12715 GCF_032093475.1 Lysinibacillus sp.
AACTGTCATTACATCTATTCCAGCAAGTCCTATTGCCACGGTTGTTGTCAAAATGGATAAAATCAGCAATGTCACCATACCTGAAATCAACCCTTTTGGCATATCCTTTTGCACATCTCTCGTCTCTTCTGATAACATAGGCAGCATTTCAATAGCTAAAAAAAGCCACATCGCATACGGTAATGCTGACCAGATCCCTTTAAATCCACCTGGTATTAAGTCACCATTCTCAGGAAATAGATTGCCAACGTTAATTTGTGGTAATCCAACAAAATACATTAATACTAATAAGCCTAATGCAATAAAGACAAGCACCATTTCAATCGTGGCATATTCCTTAATACCAATAATGTGAACGCCCATGAAAAGAGCGTACATAAAGGCTGCTGCTACAACAGTTGGTACAGCAGGGAATAAAAAGCTAATATATCCGCCAATACCGATGGCAATAATAGGTGCAGCAATGACATACTGAAGAACAACTCCAATCCCGGTAATAAAACCGATATAACGTCCCATCGCCCGTCGAGCAAATGAATAGGGTCCACCTGCATAAGGTAACATCGTCGATAATTCAGAAATTCCTAAGGTCATCGTTAAATACATAATCGCCATAAATAATGTTGCAATGAGCATGCCTAAAAAACCCGATTGACTTAAGCCAAAATTCCAGCCAAAGTAGTTACCAGAAATGACAATGCCGACGCCAATTGTCCATAAATGAATGGGTGTAAGGGCTTTCTTTAATACGATGATTTCATCCTTTTTCGAAGACATGTTATTCGCCACCTTTTATCGTTATTTAGTTGTTTCAGTTCTGATACTTATCTAAATAAGCTTTTACTAAGGCATCACTTTGAAGTGTATAATTTTCACCGAGTAAGCGTGTTGTGTCATTATCACGGCTACCAATCCAAGAAATAAGCTGCAGTCTTCTCATTAAAATAAATGTCGGAATCATCTCTATTTCTTCATCTGTTAACGTCCTTATCTTGCTATAGCCCTTTATCCATGAAGCAATCAAATCATCGAGATAAGGCATATGTTCAATAAAACTAACAGATGTTGCTACATCATATAAAAACCAGCCAAAACCACAATCATCAAAATCGATAACCTTGATTTCATCACCGTAAATGAGTAAATTGGCTAAACGTAAATCAGCATGAATGAGACCAAATCGTGTTTGACTTTTTCCATATGCATCTAATCTCTTTTGTATAACAAGCGTCGCTTTTTCATATAAAGCGATGCGAGATGGGGTCATCCCAAGTCCATCCTGCCATCTCGCCCATTTTGGAGATTGTCCTAAAATTGTGTCATAATCCCACGTCATTCGTTGAAAAGCTTTGTAGTAATCATGTTGCTCGATCGTATGCTTGTGAAACATCGCTGTAATTTCACCTAATGTTTCAAATTGCTGAATTAAGTTTTCTTCATTATTTTCATCAGGAGCATTTCCCTCCAAAAATGTAAATAATGTGCTATAATATATCGTGTCATTATATTCATGAGCATGTACGTAGTCACCGTCATCTGCTCGCATTGGTAATGATACATCAATAGGAGATTGCTCATGGAGCGAGTTCAACCAGGCAATCTCCGCTTCGATTTCTTCTTTTTTATGGTAATTAGGGCGACTAATTCTTAAAATATACTTTTCGCCCTGCATGTCTTCTACGAGATACGTAGAATTTTCAGAATAATCAATCATTTTACAAGATGCTTCTACTAAACAACTAAACTCTTTCAGCGCATCATTAGCAGCCTGATGAAAGTTGGAAAGTACTACTTCTAAATCTATGAAATCCATTTGACCCATTTAGAAAACCCCCTTGTTTACTAAAATGATAAGCTTCTACTCGTTAATAGCGTGCAAATTTTACTAGTTGCGCTGCTTCTTTAATGCCTGCCTCACATTTTTCAAGTAATTCATCACAATACGCTTTATCACATAATAACCCTGGCTTAAATTGTAAAACACGTGTATCTAGCATTGAATAAATCGCCCACACACCATGCTTGTACAAGGAACTCATCACGTATTTTGCTCCATCTGGGTGATTAAACTCTAAGCCCATGACCACGCCAAGCTGACGAATTCCCACAAAGAAATCAGGACATTGTTGTTGAATGCGCTCTAAGCCACTACGTAAATAGCGTGCAACATATTCGACATTTTTGATTACTTCTGGACGCTGTGAAATTTCTAGTACTTTCATTGCCACTACGCAGCCCAGCTCTGCTCCACCAAAAGTAGAAATATGTGCAAGCCCATCTTCCTTCATCCAACCACCTGCTCGTTCATTTACCACTGTCGCCGCAATTGGATAAATGCCTCCACTGAGACCCTTTGCCGTCACAAGAATATCTGGCTTCACACCGTAATGCTCAATTCCCCACAGCTTACCTGTTCTCATCAAGCCTGTTTGCACCTCATCGGCAATATATAATGCCCCATATCGCTCGCAAAGTGACTTGACATCTGCTAAGTAATTAGCTGTTGGCAATGGGAATCCATAGGTCGCAGGAATTGTCTCGATAATGACGCTAGCTACATCTCCTTTAGCAAGCTCACGCTCCATTGCTGCAAGATCATTGAATGGTACATGCACAAATTCATTTGGACTGCCCTCACTTAAAAATGGCTTAGAATAACGTTCATTGCCAAGTGAAACTGCGAGCCCCGTATGACCATGATAGCCATTTTTAATCGAAATCGTTTTCTTTCGTTTGGTAGCATAGCGAGCACATTTTAAGGCCACATCAATTGCTTCACTTCCACCACTAGAGAAAATGGAGTAGGTTAATCCCTCTGGTGTGCAGGCTGCCAATTTTTCTGCTAATTGGGCACGTGCAGTCGATGGGAAATGGTGATTTCCAATATCAAAATAATTTGTTCCTTCTACTAATGCTGCGATCACTTCTGGATTTCGGTGTCCCAGGTTATACGTACCGCCATTGAGATGCGCGTTCATTAATTTCTTGCCATCCACATCGTAAAAATAATAGCCCTCTCGTTTGCCAATGACGACATCTACACCATCTATCTGCCACTGTTTCGTTTTCCCTGGATTCCACCAGTCAATTGATTTTTGTAAGGTTGCCTGTTTATTCGCAAAAAAGTCCATAGTTTCCACCTTCCTATACATTGACGTCGTCCAAAATTTCACCTGCTATTAATAACTCTACTTTTTTCTGTTCCAAACGTTCCTGCCACTGTGAAGAGCTTTTTTGATCTGTAATGACCATCGAAACATCCTCTAAATGACAAATATGAGCTAATGTAGAGACTCCAAATTTCGTATGGTCTGCTAAAATAATCGTATTTTCTGCTCGCTCTATTAATTTCTTAGAAATAGCAGCACCCGTAATATCATAATCCGTAATCCCATCAGCTAAAGAAATGCCCCCTGCAGCCACAAAGGCTTTATTGGCCTTTAACTGATTAAAAAATAAATCAGCTAATGGACCACCCATAAACTTTTGACGATGCTCATACTCGCCTCCCGCAAAAAGCACCTTCCCTTGAAAGCATTCCGCTGCTAAGGATAGAACAGGAAGAGAGTTTGTCACTACAATAACATTGGGCTTATCACCTAAAAAACGAACAATTTCATAGGCTGTTGTACCATGACCGATAAAAATAACATCTCCGTCTTCCACAATACTTGCAGCAGCCTTACATATCCTTCTTTTCTCTAAGTTGTTAAGTGAAGTTTTTTGTTCAAAGGTCCGTTCATACTTTTCTTTCGCCTTCACTGCACCCCCATAGACTTTGTGTAGGAGCCCTTCCTTTTCTAATCGATCCATATCTCTACGTATAGTCTCACCTGATACGTTTAATAGTTGCTCAGCATCACTTACCTTTACTTTTCCTTCTAAATCCAACATATCTAAAATTACCTTTTTACGTTCCTCAAACGAAAGAGACATACACCATCACTCCAAACACAAAGTTGAATCCAACAAAATCCACAATTCCAACTTCAATTTTCTGCATTCATGTGGATTTGTTTTGAATTTTAAATAATAGTTAAACAATTGTCAATACTCTGAATATTATTTTTATCTATGTTTTGGTTGTTTTTATCTCTCTGGATCAAGAATTTCATTCGAAATATCGCTAATAAATTATTTTACTAAAATACACAAAAATCCAAAACGATTCTATCGGAAAAGCACATTCTATTACTCTTAAATAAAAGCGTCCATAATCAGAACCACCAGTCTAACTGGTGGTTTGCTCTACGCGTGAAACGCTGGG
>NZ_DAMDAY010000132.1:0-12583 GCF_032093475.1 Lysinibacillus sp.
CTTTAGCACTCTCCACAAACTTTGATTTATTCTTTATCAAATGGGTGCCTGATTCACAAAACAAAGCAGCTGATGCATTAGCACGAAAAGCGATCCAAAGCAAAAATAGCTAACACCATTTCAGGGGACTGTCCTTCATGATCAGTCCCCTTTTCTTTTTCCCGTTTACTCAAATAATTACTATCCCCCAATTCACGTTTTTTATGAATGTCAACTTTTTTATAAAAAATGCTAGAACATGCAGCTAATTTTCTGATTAATCCAAAACGATATTGACATTGATTAAACACGGTGATATCCTTTAACACATTAGTAGTTTAGCGAGTGAAAGTGATAGATTATAGGGGGAAACACGAATGAAACGTATAATAACTTTATTCATGATGCTAACAGCAGTCATTGTTTTAGCAGCATGTGGTTCATCGAAAGATAACAAAGCAGGAAAAGACGAAACAACTGCTGATCAAGAAAAGATTATTATTGGTATTGACGATAAATTTGCACCTATGGGCTTCCGAGATGATAAAAATGACATCGTTGGGTTCGATATTGATTTAGCACGAGCAGCGGCTGATCATATGGGTGTCGAAGCAGAATTCCAACCAATCGATTGGAAAACAAAAGAGGCTGAATTACTTAGTGGACGTATTGATTTAATTTGGAACGGTTATACCATTACAGATGAGCGCAAAGAAAAAGTATTATTTACAAAGCCCTATCTCGAAAACGCACAAGTTGTTATGACTAAAGCAGATTCAAAGATTTCTAAACTAAGTGATTTAGCTGGACAAGAAGTCGGAATCCAATCCCTTTCTTCTGCATCCGATGCATTAAACGGTCACCCAATTCACAAAGAAGTAAAACAAATTACAGAGTTTGCAGATAACGTTTTAGCTTTATCCGATTTAAAAACAGGCCGTATTGATGCCGTTGTCATTGATGCTGTTGTTGCAGAATATTACATGACACAGGAGCCTGATACATTCAAATTATTAGAGGAATCACTGGCACCTGAACAATACGGAATTGGTGTGAAGCCAGGCAATGAAGCATTGTTGGAAAAACTACAGGCCGCATTAGACAAAATGAATGAGGACGGTACGTCAGCTGACATTTCAACAAAATGGTTTGGTGAAGATAAAGTATTAAAGTAAGGACATGATACAACATCTGTAAGAGTTTCCTTAGTGAAACTCTTACTCTTTTTGGAGGGACATCGTTATGGCGGATTACTGGCAAACTATGATATGGCCGATGCTAGAAGGTGCGAAAATGACGGTTTTACTGTTTATTATCGCTATTGTGGTATCGATTCCATTAGGCTTTTTACTAACTCTTGCGGTAAAAAGTCGCATTAAACCACTCGCATGGCTTGCACATACGTATATATATATCATGCGTGGTACACCACTTTTACTACAATTATTATTAATTTGTTTCGGTTTACCTATGCTACCAGTAATCGGTGAATATTTAGTGCTCGATCGATTTGTAGCCGCTTGTCTCGGCTTTATTTTAAATTATGCTGCCTACTTCGCAGAAATATTCCGTGGTGGTCTTCTAGCTATTGATAAAGGACAATATGAGGCAGCACAGGTACTCGGCTTATCTAAATGGCACACAACAACACGTGTCATTTTGCCACAAATGTTCCGCGTTGCTTTACCAGCTTTATCCAACGAATCAGTTACACTCATAAAGGATACAGCCCTGCTCTATGCAGTAGCAGTTCCAGAATTACTGCATTTTGCACAAACCGCCGTGAATCGTGATTTCACAATTATGCCTTTCTTTATCGCTGGCGCTATTTACTTAGTTATGACTCTTGTCTTAACAATGTTCTTTAAAGGGCTAGAAAAACGCTTTAAATTTGAATAGAGGTGACACAAATGGCATTGATGGAAGTAACAAACTTGAAAAAATCCTTCGATCAGGTGGAGGTTTTAAAACAAATTACATTTACAGTTGAGAAAAACGATGTCATTGCTGTCATTGGTCCATCGGGATCTGGGAAAAGCACAATGCTTCGGAGCTTAATTTATTTGGAAGAAATTGAGGGAGGGAGTATTTTAGTTGATGGTGATTATCTTGTGCGAAATGGAAAATATGCTAAACCACAGGACATTAAAACGATAACAGCTAAAATGGGCATGGTCTTTCAACACTTTAACCTATTCCCCCATCTAACAGTTCAGCAAAATCTCGAAATGGCCCCGCGCTTATTAAAAACTGAGTCGTCTGAAGCCATTACGAGCCGTTGTCTAGATTTGCTGAAAAAAATTGGGCTTTCCGACAAAGCAAACGCCTACCCTGCCAATCTTTCCGGTGGTCAAAAACAACGTGTTGCAATTGCCCGTGCCTTGATGTTGAATCCTCAATTACTATTATTTGATGAACCAACTTCAGCCTTAGATCCTGAACTAACGGGCGAAGTCTTAAAAGTCATGAAAAGCTTGGCAGAAGACCAAATGACAATGATTGTCGTTACTCATGAAATGGGCTTTGCCAAAGAAGTAGCCAACAAGGTTGTCTTTATGGATGGTGGAGACATTATCGAAACCGGTCACCCAGACAACTTCTTTACCAACCCACAAAACGACCGCACAAAAGCGTTTTTACAGAAGAATCTTCATTAAATTGAATGGAGAGCTTGTATATGCAGCTCTCCTTTTCTCTCACTATTAACATTCCGCTATCTAGGTTATTGGTCTAAGAATACATTTTGTTATGTAAGTCCAAACGAATTAAATTTTACACTATTTGAAAAACACCATATACCTATGTTATAATTCTTAGTGAAGAAGTATATAAATTTAATAAGACCATTCGGTGTGTCAGCACCAAATGGCCTTTGTAACAAGATGAATCGCTTCAAAGGCGATTTGCAATGAGAAAAGAAGTAAACCTACTCACAGCTTGCGAGGCCGGGGCGGTTTACTTTTTTTGTGTAAAAGTAAATGACAATGCAATGACCGAAACTATAAGTGTTGAGAAACTTATAGAAACCATTATTGCTTCAAAAATAGTCATTGGCATCAACTCCTTTCTCTTCAATAAGTTGAATGAGATAGGTTAAAATTGTGCCAACCGCCCATGAAACCTCTATCTAGTTACCTCTCTATTATACCATATTTGACCACCAATTCCCTTTTCATACCAACAAAAATGTTCCATCTGATGATAGCATATTTTTCAAATTGCCAAGATAGAACATATATGCAATTGGTAATTCTACCCTACGAATGCCCTAGAGAATTAGAAAAAACAGTATCTCACTCTAAAAACGACTCTACATTGTTATTTAATTGACATCCATCTGTAATACTACAATGTTATAATAAAATTCGTATCAAATTGTAACTTTGTAGGAGGAATTAAAGCATGAAGAGCATTAAAAAGTATAGATGGGGCATGAAGTTAGCGGCATTGGCATTAAGCTCATCCGTACTTTTTTCAACAGTAGAATCAGCATCAGCTGCAACCTATACCGTTCAGTCCGGCGATTCTTTATGGAAGATTGCCACGCAACACGGTATTTCCTATCAAACATTAATGAACGCCAACCATTTATCGTCTTCCACGATTTATGTTGGACAAAAGTTGACAATCAATAAACAACTATCCTCAGTATCGAACACGACATCCAAGCTACTACAGGTAGCTAAACAGCAACTCGGTGTTAAATATACTTTCGGTGGAGCAAAGCCAAGTACAGGCTTTGACTGTTCTGGATATATTACCTATGTCTTTAATCAGGCTGGTATTTCAACTCCACGCAAAACCGCTGCCGGTTTTTATCAGACAGCTAAAAAAGTAAGTACCCCTCAAATCGGAGATATCGTGTTTTTTGCAAATACATATAAGGCAGGCATCTCACACGCAGGTATTTATATTGGTAATAATCAAATGATTAATGCGAGTAATAGTGGTGTGAGTGTAGCCAACATTAATAGCACGTATTGGAAGAAGCATTTCGTAGGATATGGACGTTTGAAATAATAAAAAGTCAAAATTTTAGCAAAGGTTGTACAGTTAAAATAAATGTGCCCACTCTTCTAGAATAATTGACATTTGTGCTGCATGTTGATTGGAGTGGAGCCAGCGCCACTCCTAGGGGATTAGCGTCACAGATGAGACCCTGGAGCGAACGCAAGTGAGTGAAGCGGCTCATCGGACGCGCCCTGGAAAGGACGCTGGCGGAACGGAAATCTACCCCTCGCCTTGCTAAACGTTCTTTTACTGCTAGTAACATTTCTTATTGCAACAACATGAAAAAACAGTTGGGACTCCCCCAACTGTTTTTTTATAGATTGATCACTTTTTTTGGTTTTATTTTAGCTAAACGGATTAAATAAATAATAAAGACAACGCCAAGTAAGCATGCGCCTGATAAATAGACAGATGCATAGCCTGCTTGTACGGCTACCATTCCTAAAATATACGAGCCTAGGGCAATACCAAGGTCAAACATTGTAAAGTAAGTAGCGGTTGCGTATCCACTACGCTGAATAGCTGTTGATTGCACGGCTAATGCCTGCAAGCTTGTCGTCACAGAGCCGTAGCCAAAGCCTACAAAAATGGCTGCACATAAAAATAACACGGGACCTTCTACAAATGCGAGCATGACCAGTCCGATGGCAAAAGAAATGATACCTGGAATAATCACAAATTGCGGTCCCTTTGTATCATAGAGTTTTCCTGTAAATGGTCGTGTAATAAGCATGGCTGCCGCAAACACAGCATAAAAGAGACTAGCTACAGCCATTAAATCCTTTTGCTGTGCATAGACCGATAAAAAAGATAAGACACTTGCATAAGAAAATGCCACTAAGCTAGCAATTGCTGCTACTGGGAGTGCCTTCCGTTCAAATAGATCATTAAATTTAAAGGTTAATTTCCCTTCATGGTCAGGTTTCGGTAAATCATCGGTATTGACCGTTAATGCTAAAATACCTCCTGCTAAAATACAAATACTCATGACAATGAATAATACATTAAACGTGCTGTATTGTATTAATAGTAAGCCAATAAATGGCCCTATTACGACAGCTAGATTTGTAGACATTGTAAAATAGCCTAAGCCTGCACCTTTTCGTTTAGCGGGAACAATATCTGCTGCTAATGACCCTGCAGCTGTAGTAATAATACTAAAGAAAATCCCTTGAATAAAGCGAAGACCTAGTAAAAGTCCAAATGGATGTACGAATAAATATAAGACAGTACAAATAAAATAGCCCACGATCGATAGGACTAGCAATTTCTTCTTACCAAATACATCTAGTAGTTTCCCTGAAAACGGACGTACAATAATGGCTGATAATAAAAAGCCTGACAATAATAGTCCCGCTTCCTTATCTGTCTGATGGAGCTCACCTATGGCATAAAGTGGCAAAGTCGTTACCAGTCCATAAAAAACAAAAAATACCGAGATATTTGTTAAAAAGAGACTGATGAAGCGCTTCGTCCATATTTGTGTATTTTCTTCTTGCTGCATGTTAATCAACCTTTCATTTTTTCCAGTAACTTAATAAATTGTTGCTGTTCCTCGGCAGTTAGTGAACCCACCATTTCTTCCTCAAATGCTAAAATGGTTGCTGTGATTGCTGGTAAACGTTCCACAGCTTGTGCAGTTAAGGTCACAATTTTTTCTCGCTTATCCACTCCATCTAATCGTTGGACCCAGCCTAACGCCTCAAGTCGTGTAATAGCTCTTGTGATACTTGGCGCTTCTACATTTAAATATTTCCAAATTTGCGTTAACGTCATAGGGCCGTTTTTATGTAGGCAATATAAAATAGTCCATTGTGAGCTATATAATTGATGCTGCTTCAACACTTCATTTAAGCAGTTGGTTAAATACCGGCTTTTTTGGAATAAAGCATGGAATATGGGATTCATGATTCTACCTCCTAAAAAATATTTACCTAGCTAAATAAATACTATACGCTTCCTTTTTTTCTTTGTAAAGTCTGTCATTTCGAAAGGTTAGCAGGAAATTTTTTGCATATGTCGAATAAAGCTAGTAGATTCACTATGTAAAGGAGATGGAATGATGGGGAAAAAAGTTTTAATATTAGCAGGAGATGCAGTAGAGGCTTTAGAGGTTTTTTATCCTTATTATCGTTGTCTAGAAGCAGGCTATGATGTCACAATTGCAGCACCTTCAGCAAAAAAATTACAAACTGTATTACACGATTTCGTCGAAGGCGTCGATACATACATCGAGCGTCCTGCCTATGGTTTAGAGGCACATACTTCTTTTGCAGATGTTGATCCAACACAATTTGATGGACTCATACTTCCAGGTGGGCGTGCGCCAGAATATATTCGCTTAAATGAGCATGTGCCAGCATTAGTGAGCCACTTCTTTGAAACGAACAAACCGATTGCAGCAGTTTGTCACGCAGCACAAATTTTCGCGACCATTCCTGAAGTGTTAAAAGGACGAGAGCTTACTGCCTATATTGCCTGCAAGCCAGAGGTGCAAGTAGCAGGAGCAACTTATATTGATGCCAACCTCCATACAGATGGCAATTTAGTAAGTGGGCATGCATGGCCAGATTTACCAGGATTAATGCGTGAGTTTATTCATAAGCTAGAAGGATAAAGTACAAGGATGCCTAAAATTAGGCATCCTCTTTTTATGAAGAACTTTCTTGAAATTCAATTTTCTCCACTTCTTGCGTTGCGGTTAAATAGCTAATTTTTACATGGACACCAAATTCCTTGTCAGGTTGCTTGAGCCAAAGCTTAAATTTCTCAATTGTTGACAATCCATGTACTTCTTTGCCTTCATGCAAATAATCTACAATTTGAGCAGTAGGATATTTCGACTTTACCTCTTTGATGGCTAGTTGTCCCCATTTTGCATAGGCAGGCACTTCTTGTTGTGCATGTGCAGTCGACATAGGAAGCGGTAGAGAATGACTTACAAAAAGAAGTCCAAGCATGACAATAAATTTTTTCACTTCCATCTCTCCTTACTGTATGAAGAGGCTAATAATGCAAAAAATAAGTGCTCCAAATGATTTGGAGCAACTTGATTTATTGTTTTGGCTGTTGAGGATTATTATGAATGACTTGGTTAAATTCTGCTGAATATTCCTCACGATCATTCTTTTTATGTGTATCTTCCTTCTTTTTCTTTTTAAAGCTTGTTTTACTCTTTTTTGCCATGTTCCATACCCCCGCTATTTTGTTTTATTAGACTGTTGGTTTTTATCATGATTCGTTTTATTATCTTTATTTTTGGCCTTCGCATCAAATTCTGCTGCAAACTCTTCGTTCAGGTTGTCATTCGGATTGTTATTATTGCTATTACTGCGATCGAGGTCTTTGCTTTTGTAGGTACCAAATGGATTATGCGTTCTCATATTCATTGTTTTACTGTTGTTTCGATTATTACGCTTGCCCACGTAACTTCACCTCCTACATGTAATTTGTTCAGCTAGAGACGTTTTAATGTAGGTAAGTTTCTTCGCTAATTGTAAAAAAAATGAACATGACTAATCTACGTTAGTCATGTTCATTCTCATCTGTCTCTAGACAATTGTATATTCCGTTATATTAAGCAATGCTCCGACTGCCCCTGAAAAGCCATGATCGTTAATAAAGACAGGTGTATGTTTCTTTGTGCGTGTATAATTGGCAATTACTCGGGCAAGATGATCATTATTACTAAGTGTTGAACCAATATAAACAATATGCTGAACATTTTTCTCTTCTGCATATTGAATACTGAGTGTTGTGATGACTTCACCAACAAGTCCCTGTACGGTCGCAATAATATCTTCAGCGGGATGCTTCATTGACTGAGTTATACCCACTTTTCCAAAATTACTAGCAGTTAAATGACCATCAATTGGTGTATCCATCCCTTGATATATATCCTTCACCAATAAATCAATACTTTCACGATTGCCATTGGCAGCCATTTCTCGTATTTCATTATAATCTGTAATGCCTGTTGTAAGCGCTGACAAACCTATTAATGTCCCACCACCAACGCCTGTCCCTCCAACGCGAATATGGGTATTGTCTTCCATGTAATGAATGGAGGTACCTGTTCCAATATTCGTAATCATACTACGCTCAAAAAAGTACCCTTCTTTATTTAATAAAAATCGGACACCCTTTAATGTTGCTTCAAATTCCACTATATAATGAATCGATTTCATTGTTTTAATGACATCAAGTAATTGTTCTGTACGTCCCCCCGTAACACCAATATCCTCAATATCTGGATGATCAATAATCCAAGATTTCACAGATTGCAAATCATTAGACGGAAAGGTTGTTAAAACAAGTTCATTGTTTTGATCTAAATAGGCAACCTTCGTTAATGTGCCACCTGCATCAATACCTATAGCCTTTGGCATACAATTCTCCTTTGTGTTTATTACGTAACTTCCTATGACGGTTTACGCGATGATTCAGGCAATTACGACCATAATGCCTCTTTGGTGTCATGGATTTTGCAAGGAGTTTTTTGTGCCAAAATCCTGACCAATACATTCGTTCATTCAAAAGCTAAATGCTTAGTACAATCCCCCAAAATCGTGTTATGACATTTTCGCCCTTTCTAAACTTTAACGCTGTTGAAATGATTGTGCAATAACTTCGTAAACTTTCATGAAAAAATCACGAAAAATATCAAAATATTTCTAATGGACAGCTGTTTTTTGACGAATTTCTATAGCTTTATCATCATTCTACTAGAAAAACAAAAAAAGTGAAAATGCACTGCTTGAGCAGGCATTTCCACTTTCATCATACATGTTTTATTAACGAGCTGAATAACCACCATCAATAACAAGCTCCGCACCTGTGATATAAGAAGCCTCATCTGATGCTAAAAATAAGATAGCATTCGCCACTTCTTCAGGTTGACCTAAACGACCCATTGGTGTCGCTCTTACTAGCATGTCCATCGCTTCTTTTGCTTCTGATAATTTAGCCGTCATTGGTGTCTCAATAACGCCTGGGAAAACAGTATTGACACGAACATTGAACGCACCTAGTTCTGACGCAGCTGCACGAGCTATAGCACGTAAAGATCCTTTAGAAGCTGTGTAAGCATTGAATCCTGCGCCTATAATCGCTGTGTAAGACGATGTATTTACAATAGAGCCTTTTCCCGCTTCCTTCATATAATTAGACGCATGTTTAATACCGAGGAATGGACCAAAAGCGTTGATATTATGCATAAGTGACCAATCGGATTGTGTAATTTGATCGGGACCCTTTTCAGATGAAATACCAGCATTGTTAATTAAAATATCAATACGACCATATTTGTCGACAATCGCTTTTGTTACTTCTGCCCAGTTTTCGTCAGAAGAAACATCTAATTTCATTCCCTCTACATTGTCTACCTCAGAAATTTTTGCTAGGTTTTCTTCATTAATATCAGCTGCAATTACTGTAGCGCCCTCTTGTGCAAACAATTTAGCCATCGCTGCGCCCATACCAGAAGCTCCACCAGTAATCATAGCAATTTTATTATTTAAACGTCCCATTTCTTTCAACTTCCTCTCTTTGACATGTATGTTGTACTAACATAAATCTATACTTTCTGACCACATAAAAGGTATAGATTTAAATAGTTTACTATTAAACTATATCATTTTTAGTAAACGTTTTCAAAGAATATCGCTTTAAAAATGAACAATCTGTTTTATCTTTCCCTATTTTTACGATACGATATACTATAGATGTGGAACCATTTGAACGGAGGAATACGAGTGAAAGATCAAAAAAGACTTTACAAAGAAGCGATGCAGGTTTTAAAAGATACAAGCCGCACGTTTTATATACCGATTACTTTTTTAAAAAATGATTTAAAAGTATCAGTAGCTGCTGCCTATTTAGCTATGCGTGCCATTGATGAAATTGAAGATCATGAAGAGCTTTCAAATGATGTGAAATTTGATTTACTAACAACAACGAGTGAATTATTAAAAGAATCATTTAATGAAGAGGCTTATCAAGCATTATTAGCTCCATATGCTGATCAGCTGCCTGAAGTAACACTGCGTTTAGCAGATTGGCTAACGTTTTGCCCGGAAGAATCACGCAAAATTGTCCAAGCTTCTACAAGTGAAATGGCTTTTGGTATGGCGAAATGGGCTAAGGCCAATTGGCAAGTACGTACACGTGAGGATTTAGATGACTATACATACTACGTGGCAGGGCTTGTAGGGACGATGTTGTCTGAGCTTTGGGCGTGGGGTGCAGACGTTAAAACGGATCGTGAGTTAGCGATTGGCTATGGTCGAGGGCTTCAGGCCGTCAACATCTTACGAAATCAACATGAGGATTTAGATGAACGTGGGGTTAGCTTTGTTCCCGAAGGTTGGACACGTGAGGATTTATTTGCCTATGCTGAAGAAAATTTAGCTAAAGCAGATCTATATATGAAAGATATTAATAAACGAACAATTCTATTGTTCTGTCGTTTACCACTTGCCCTAGCTCATAAAACTTTAAAGGCTATGCAAGAAGGTCGTGAAAAAATGACACGTGCCGAGGTAGAGCAAACAGTGGAAGAGGTTCAAGCTGACTAATATGATGAAGCCCCAGTAAATTTATACTGGGGCTCTCCTTATTTATATAGAATAAATAAATCTTGCAATCAATTCATAGCTCAAATAGATGGACAGCATTGACAATAACATAAGCACGATCCCCTCCACCTTACTACCAGTTTTCGTCGTCAGTGGAAAACGAATGGATACAGACGCGGGGAAAAATAGTTTAACTCCCTTCTTAGTGCACATATCAAGCACAATATGACTTGCCATCCCAACAATAACTCCAATAGAAATGGCTCTATAAGGAATCAACGTATGTAATATCAACATCACTAACAATAGAAAAAGTAAGCTATGTGTAAAGGAACGATGCCCAAACACAGTATTGACAAGTTTCGCTATGATAGGAAAAGTTCGACCAATTTTACTACCTCTATGACATATATCTGGAAGTAATGCTCCGATAACACCTGCACCTACTAAGATAAGTGGGTTATCATTTGAAAACTGTGCAAAGGCAAGACTTGCAGTGATGCCCCCAACAATATGGGTATTCCCTTGCATAAATTACTTCCACTCCTTCTCTCTCTCTATTTTTCCTTATTAATGTAACACATTATCTCGTAAAAGGGAACATATATTCCGAACATACGATCGAGAACTTTAAACCTTAGCGCTAATTATAGCAATGGGAAGAAATCACAGAGTTATTGAATTCAAGATTCTCAAATTCAAGCAATTCACTTGGAAAATCAATCCCTTTATCGTATAGTAAAAAATGCATTACACAAACGAAGGAGATAGGAATTATGACAGTGACTAAAAGTTATCTAAATAAAATTATGCATGACCGTAAATCTGTTCGCAAATACGATGAAAATTATAAAATTCCTCAAGAACAATTAGAACAATTGCTTACAGAAGCAACGTCTGCTCCATCCTCTAGTAACATGCAGCCTTGGCGCTTTTTAGTCATTCAAGACGAGGCAACAAAAAAAGAGCTACGTGCTATTGCCAACAATCAAGAACAGGTTGAAACTTCCTCCGCTATTATTGCCGTTTTAGGTGATACAAAAATGTACGAGAATGCAGAGGCTATCTATACAAAAAATTTTGATCTAGGCTATATCAATGAAGCAACAAGGGATTTAATGATCAATAACTCTATAAACTTGTATTCTCAGCTTCCACAAGAAGTTTTAAAAAATATCGTGACATTCGATGCAGGTCTGATTTCCATGCAAATCATGCTATTAGCAAAAGATATGGGTTATGATACCGTTCCGATGGGTGGATTTAATAAAGAAGCCTTCGCAAAACGCTTTGAATTAGCCGATCATATTGTACCTATTATTTTAATCGCCATTGGCAAGGCTGCCGCTCCTGCTTACAATTCTTCTCGTATCGAGCTAGAGCATATTGCTAAATTTATTTAATTCAGTCGAAAAAATCACCTCACTTTAACGTAAGGTGATTTTTTTTGCATTTTATGAACCCCCTCCATCATAGGATAGTAATGTTTTCTATAGGGGAAACATTGAAAAACACAATTCGCTAAAAATAATTCTCCAAAACTAGCATACTCTTTCCATAAAGGATATTTTTTGCATTTTTGCATTTACTACTCAAAAAATCATCATCAACATTTTAGAAAAAGCGAATGTCCTAGTACATTTGTGCGATTTTCACTAAGTATCTTATAAAAATTGTTGTAGATTTACCACTTTAGGATTGTTATTATTAGGAGGTATTTTTTTTATGAAAGGAGGTTTTACTGATGAACTATAATGATTCGTATTATTACAATGATTTTGATGCAGCCATGGGTGGTTTATTTATTATATTTATTTTAGCAGCTCTTGCTTTAGGTTTAATCGCCTATATTATTAGTGCACTAATTTATTTTATGACGTCTAAAACAAATGGTTTTGCAGATGTAGCCTATATCGCTTGGATTCCTATTATTAATGTATACAGTCTTTTCCTGCTGACAGCTAGTGGCGATAGCCGAGAAACAGTACGTGCCACAGCTTTAAAAAATACGCTCATTT